>CAYPDO010000151.1:0-8832 GCA_964409495.1 uncultured Bordetella sp. | reverse complement strand
GCGGATCATCAAGGGGCGGTTTCCGATCCTCGACCCGGATGCGGATGAGCCCAGAGCAACACGTGCGGCGCCACCCAAGCCGAACCGGACTCCAGCTGCAATTGCGGGACATCCGTCGTGATCCGCGTCGTCAGCATCGCCGCCCTGCTAAGCCTGCTGGTGCTGGTGCTCTACCTGCCATCGGCGCATCCGCCAGAACGGTTCCTGGCGCAGATTCGAAGCGAGCACAGGGCGATGAAAGAGATTTGGGGCGAGACGCCCGCGCTGCGTATCCTCGACCGAGCGCTGGGCCTACAGGGCGCGGCACGCGAGTCAACACCCATTCCCCCGACCGCCGGCGAGTCGGCGGCCAGCGGCGTGGACGGCGCCGTGGCGCGGGAGATGGCTTCCGTCAACCAGCGGCTGTTCGGGAACAGCTACTTCCGTGCGATCGATGCACTCGTGCTGCTGGCCGCCTTCAGGCTGTCGGCGATGCTGGAGTGGCTGCCTTGGATGGCCGCCTTCCTTGCCGCAGCGGTCGCGGACGGCGCAATCAGCAGAGTGATCAAGTCCAAGGAGTTCCTTCACCACGATCCGGAGCGTTTCGCGCTGTATGCATCCGTGTCGATCCTGCTGGCCTGCGCCGCCGTCGTTGCGTTGGTGCTGCCGGTCGGGGTGCACCCGCTGGTCAGCCCCGCCGTCGTGGCAACTCTCGCTGTCCTCTGGGGACGCAGCGTTGCGCACTTTCATCGGCGCGGATAGATCTCCAGCGCGGGCCGCCCGGACCAGTGCCCGACGTTCTGCTCTACGGCTCGCCGGCCACGATCTGCCAGAAAAGCTCGTCCAGGCTCTCTGGCCTCGCAACCTCGCACTCCCAGATCACCAGGGGGCGCCAGCCCGTGCGACGAAGATCCTCGTGGACCCTTCTGTCTCGCGCGACATTGGCGGCGAACTTGGTCTGCCAGAACTCCGTCCTCGTGGCTGGTGTCGTCGCGAATCGGCAACCCGGATGCCGATGCCAGAAGCAACCGTTGACGAAGACCACGCATCTGAACTTCGGCAGCACAACGTCCGGACTGCCAGCCAGCGCCCGGTCGTTAGTCCTGAATCGCAAGCCCGTCCGATGCAGGTAGCTGCGAACCGCCAGCTCCGCTCGCGTGTCTCGGCCTCGGATCCTGGCCATCATGGAGGATCTCTGTTCGGGGGTCACGATGTCGACCACATGGATCCTCATGCACCTGGCAGCGCTCAGGCGGCTCGCTCAGCGCCGTAGACGATCCATCGCCTCGTCCATCCCCAGTGTCGGGAGATTGGCGAGATCGATCGTGTACTTGATGGCTACCACGCCCGGCGGGGCCGAGAAGCTCTCCGGCAGTCGCGGGAAGCCCCCGTCGACGGCGTAGATTCCAGTCGCCCGCACATTGAACCGTATCAGCTCCCCCGAAGTTCGCAGCTCGTCGCTCCAGCCGACGTTGACCATCTTGGTCATGAAGGCATCGAGCGCGGCGGGATCGGTTCGCAGCAGGTCAATGATGACGTCCATCTGCGTCGCGAGCGTCTCGGCACCGCCGATCGTTTCCTCGAGCTGTATGGATACGAGCAGGAGCTCCTTCCCGGCGGGCACGTGCAACTGGTCCATGCGCGAGATCTCATGCTCGGCACGGCTCTTCCGGGTTGTCTTGACCTCGATGTGCAACCGGTCGAGGACGAAGTCATGTCGCTCGAAGTCGGGACCGCTCCAGCAGCCGACTGCTGACGTTCCCAGAGACGGAATCAGCAGGTAGCGCAAGACGACGAGTTCACCGAAGAGACCCACCTGCGTGGCCTTGTCCATCTCCTGCCGGACAGGCTTCCAGGCCGACTGCCACGCGCGGACGGTTGCCGCTAGCGCCCGCGACGCCTCGCGGTTCTGGATGACGACGGCCTCGATGATCTCTCTGCAGAACGGGGTGAACACCCGCTCGTGGGACGGCGGCGCCGCAAGCTCGATCACTGCGCTGCCCTCAAGCACCCGATGTCGAATCCGCAGGCAGTTGAGATCTGCCGGCTTCTCGACAGGCTCCTGCATGGAGGTAGGGATCAGCAGGTGCAGCCAGCCACGGCTGTCAACGCCGAGCGAAACCTCGATGGATGCGCCTTCGATCTCCACGGGGGCAATCGCAAGAGCATCGTCCGACTGCGGACGAGCCCGCCTCAGGGCAGCCCACTGGTCGGGTGTCGGAACCTCAACCATTGGCCACCATGCCGTTCACGACCCATCGCGCAGCGGCATCGGAGGTCTGCGGAAGGCTGAGTGACAGCGCGATCACCGCCGGGGCGCCATCAGCGGCCATGTAGTCGGGATCGAGCGGATAGACGATCAACAAGCCTTGGGTCGCATTCCTGGCGGCACGCATGGCCTCCGCGTCGTACTCTCCCGACGGCCGCCTGTAGCCGGACGGCCCTCCCGGCAGATCGACTCCCTCGTGAGCGGGGTCGACGAGGATGCCGATGCTGTCGGCACCGTGGCGTCTGCGCCGTACGAGCCCGAGGTCAAGGCCGCCAATGGACACCGTGCGACCTGCCGCGGGAGAAGCGACGAACAGGGACCAGTCGGTCAGTTCGCCAACGGCGCACCTCGCCATGATCCAGTCTGCAAGCAGCTCGCCGCGAAACACGACTGCATCATCGTGACACTCGTAGCTGCGCAGGAACGCGGCAACCAGTTCTGGCGAGACGTCTCTTGCGAGCAGCCCCCCGCCGACCGCCTGCCAACGGCCCGCATCACGCAGCAGTTGATCCGCCAGCGCGAAGTTCTTCCGCAGCTTCGCCGCATCGGAGAGTGGGAGAAGTACGGTTTGCGGATGCTCGCCCGACCAGGAGTCCTGCCTGGTCGTCGCTGTGGCCGACTTGTTCCTTGCCGTGAGCAGCAGGCTGCTGTGCGCGCGCAGCTTGATTGCCATCTGATCCGGTCGCCGCCCTGCTCGACCAAGCGCCACTATCGAGTCCCGCAGCGACTGCTCGACCAGCGCGAGCTCGGAGAACCATCGTGCGATGCCATCTGTCGTCCAGATCCGGATCAGGTCTTCGTACCCGCGACGGAACCCGTACCACCTAGCCATCTGCAGCAGCGTGTCGCACATGCTCGCTGTCCGCAGGAAGTACGAAACGGTGAGGCCCTCGAGAGTCAGCCCCCGGGACAGACGGTTCCCTCCCACGGCCACGATGTGGCGCCCGGGCTTCGTGTCGTACTCGAGGTCCTCGCCGGCCACGCTGTTCAGGCGTACCACTGCGATGCTGTGCATCACCCGCACGGCCGCCCGAAGAACGACCGTGTCCTCCGGCGGAGACTGGATGCCCTCCTTCATCTCTTCCCAGACAGGTGCCAGCACCTGCGACTCCAGATCCTGACCCTGCGTCTTGGCAGCGCACCAGAGATCGATCTGTTCCACGAGCGAGGATGCAATGCGCTCCTGGTCTGCCGTCAGCTGGCTGACGTGAACCAGCATCGTGTGCGACTGGCCTTCGAAGCCGCGCAGGCCGCGGACGGCACCGGCCAGGCAGAACGAAAGAAGAGCCTGCGCCAGTGAGCCAGGCACCGCGGGCGCGGGCGCGAGCCCGATAACGATCTCCCCCCTGCGACGCTGCCGCCCCTGCCGCAGCAGCCCCACATCCTCGGTCGGAACCAGGTTCAGGACCTTCCTGCCCTGGGACGAAACGCCGAACAGCTCTTCCGTGCCCGTGTAGCCCTCCGGGCGGGGCAGCTGTATGACGAAGTCCTTGGGAAACAGATCCGAGCCTACTCGCCTGTCGACTGCCTCCGGATTGATGAGCAGGTTCGCGAAGGGCGTCGCCGTGTACGCGACATACGTTGCCTTCGGAGCCCGCCCCAGGATGGAGCGGATCAGTGCGTTGGTCAGCGATGGTCGAGTACCTGCCTCGTCGGGAGCATCGTCATCTTCCAGAGATGGATCCGGCGGTCGGTTGCCCTTCGTGTTGATCGAGGCCTGATCCGCCTCATCGTCGATGACAAGCACGGGAAGTCCCGACAGCAATGGACCAGCAGCCTCGAGCCAGCTGTCCAGCTTCTGCAGGACGGCGGTGTTCTTCTTGACGACGGCCAGGAAGGTTGCGTCCTCCGAAAGGACATCGACGCCCGGACCCTGGAAGTCCTCCGTCAGCGACGTGAGCGAAAGCCACGGCAGTGGATTGGCAGACGGTGCCAAGGCGCGGCCGAGATCGACCAGTTCCCGTTGGAGTCTTCTCTGCGTCTGATTCCGCAGCGAGTCATGGATACCCGACAGGACGATGACGATCCGGTAGCCTGCATCCGCCGCGCGCGCCGCGACCGCGGTGTAGTTGGCGGTCTTGCCGCTTTGCACGTATCCGACGACCAGCCCCCGTCCCTGAAACGGCTCGGCCTGAATCGGATCTGGCATGTGCGCCAGGATCCGCATTGACTCGGCCGAGACCGAGCCGACCTGCGCAGCGGGCCAGCGTTGAACGTCTGCCAGATAGGCGGCCAGCGCGGACCAGCGATGCCACCGTTCGGACAACCGGTCTGTCCAGCGCTGGGGCGCCACCGAGCGCTCGACGATGCGCAAGACGGAAGTCATGTCAGCTCGCCTTCGGCAGCTTGCCTGTCGGCTGCGACATCAGCTTGGTCTGTGCATCCACTCGATCCAGTTGGCTGAGGAAGTGCGCAAGCTGGACAAGTGCCTGGGGATTGCCGGAGATCGAGTGCACGAGTTCACCGAGGCCCGAGGCACCCTCGCTGACCTGGACCTCCACGCTTCCGGTCAGGCCCTTCGAGACTTTCCAGAGGAACTTGTCCGTCTTCACCTGGCGGACTTCAACCTTGGGCGCTCCGGAATTGCCTTTCGCACCGCCACCCTTGCCCGCCGGGCCAGGAACAGGACTGACAGCTGGTGTGCCTGCGGGCGTGCCCGCGCTCGTCCCGTTCCCAGCCGAAGCAGGGGGCGTCGACGGCGGCTGCGGCGGCAACTTGGGACGTCGGTACTTCTTCTGGCTGTCCTTCCGAGCAATGTCCGCGAGCTTCTTGATCTCTGCCTGCAGTTGCTGCGGGAGCTGGACGGTCTGCTTGCTGATGTTGATCTTGAAGGCGTCGTCCAGGGCCTTGTCGAAGTCCACGACCACGCGCGCCAGCTTCGTCTTCTCGTCGTTGGTCTCCCACATCTGTGCCCATCCACCCCACTTGATGAGCCGACCGTGACGGTAGATGTAGAGGCCCTGTGACTCGTTCCTCTTGCCGAAGAGGCCGATTCGATCCAGAGCCAGCTTCACGGCCTCAGGCCCATCTGCCTTGTGGTGCGCAGCGATCTCGTCCTCGGACGGCAGCAGAAAGGCCTGTACATGCACTCGGCCCTCGCCTGACTCCGTCGGAATCTTGATCGGCTTCAGGTCATAGGCCTTCGCGAGCGGATGGCCCACCGGATTGTTCGCAGCGATCCGATTGCCGTTGATCTTGATTGCAACCGGCTTGCGTCCCTGTGCCTTTCCCTCGATGAACCGATGGAACACCAGGGCGAGATGCCTTTCAAGGGCGGCGATCTCGGAGGAGTAGGGATCAAGGCCCTTGAGAGTAGCGGTGGCCTGGGGCGGCTTCATGTCCTTCCACAGCACCACCGTCCCGTGCTTCTTCAGAGCGGTGGCCTTGACTTCCCATGCTTCGAGAGGTTCGCTCTTGACCTCCCATTCGCCCATGTCATGGGCGTCCCAGGTCATGTGGTGGGCGGCCCGACCTTCCTCCTTGGTGACGACGGTGAACACCTTTGTCTGGGACCAGGACGCGCCCTTGAGACCGAAACCATACTTTCCGAGCGAGTTGCCCGAGTAGTCGGACTTGCCGCCAATCCTCATGGCCTCCTCGAGACGCTCGGGGCTCATGCCGGATCCGTTGTCAGATATGGCCATCCAGCGCCCGTTGCCAGCATCGGGCCGGCCGAACGTGATGTCGACCTCCGTTGCATCGCACGTGATCGCGTTGTCAACGAGATCAGCCACGGCAGATGGCATCGTGTGTCCGACGCTTCCGAGCATCTCGGCGAGCCTGGTCGGATCAGGAGGCAGCTGCTTCCTTCCATTTGACTTTGGCGCTTTCCCCATGGCGGTGGTCTTTGGTTCTCGTTGCGTGTTCCTCGGCGCTGCTCTTGGTGGAAACAGTTCCGGCCGGCTCGTGCTGAGCAGGGCTCGAATCTGGCCGCCCTCGTCGTCGTGCAGCGCAATCATCGCGGAACCAGCAAGCGCACCGCTTTCCGAATTTGCGAGGATCGCCTTCGTCGTGCGGTCGCTCTCGGGCAACACAGCCCAGGCTCCGACTGCGGGTGAAACACCCGCGTCCACCTCCATGACAAAGAGGCAGCCAGGATCGACGAATTCGTACATCCTGTCCTTCGGGCAGTTGCCCTCAAGACGCCAGTTCTTCTTCTGCCGCTTCAGCCACTGGTCGGCTTGCGCCGTGCCGGTGTCTGTCTGGTACCGCAGTTGCAGCTTGATGATGTCGGTGTCCTTCGCGGCGGGAAACACTCGGTCGACGACATCCCAATCGAAGTTGATCGCGCGCTGCTTGGAACCTTCCTTTCCAAGGCGTCGGTACTCGTGGAACATGCCGAGTTCGCTGTGAGTGAGTAGCCTCAGGATCAGAAACCTCATGTTCTCGTTTCTCCCTTGCCCATGGTGCTCATTCAGGTCTTCAGCCCGAGCAGGCTCGCCCGCATGTCAATCAACGGTCGACAACCGAGCGAAGCTCGGATCTCCCTGGCGATCGCGTAGGCGACCATTGGCGGAACGGCGTTTCCAACCTGCTTGAATGCGGGATTCATCGACCCCCTGAAGACGAAGCCGTCCGGGAATGACTGCAGGCGCGCAGCCTCACGGATCGAGATCGGCCGTGCCTGGTCGCTGTCGAAGTGGATATGGCTGTAGGAGTCCTTGCCCAGATGCGCCATCAACGTCCGCACTGGCTTGTCGTGCACCAGCTTCCACCACTTGTTCGGGAACTTCTTCGGATCGTAGGGAAGTGTCCAGTCGCGGACGATCTGCTCCTCCCGTTCGTTCCGTGAAGCACTTGCCCGCTGGCGCCAGAGTGCATCCAACAGGCGCTGTCGCTTGTCCTCCACGAAGCGCCAGACTTCCGGGTATTGCCACCCTTCCTCCATGGCGCGAAAGATCTTGTAGTCGCGCGGGAGGTAGCGAATGATGTGACCAGTAGTCTCGCCCTGGGTGCCGAAGTCCGGCCAACCGCGCATCAGCCTCGACCAGTCGGTGGTAGGCCTCGCGCCAACATACGGCGTCGGGTCGGCGGGGCTCTTCGCTCCCTTTCGGATCCTTCCGGCAGCGAGAAGATCAAGCGCGAATATCGGAGGCAGATCCGCAAGTGCCTCTGCCGCAGTTGTCGTCGGCGGAAGCCCGTCGTCAGGCTTCGGATCGTTGACCCAGTGATGGCTGTGCTCCAGGTCGAGCTCCAGTCCCTGCTGCGGGATCAGCTTTCGGGCGGTGGCCCGTGTCCCTTCGTAGCCTGAGGGCAGCACGGTGAAATGGGTCGGCTTCGGAAAGCGGACCTCGGCATCCAGCTCGCGATGAACACCGATCAGGAACATCCGCTCCCGCGTCTGGGGGACCCCGTACCAAGCGGCATTCAGCAGCGTGTACCGGACGACGTAGCCCTCTTTGCGCAGTTCCTCGGCCACCATTTCCGCCACGTTGGTGCCGCCGTGATTCAAGATGTCGGGCACGTTCTCCATGAGAAGCGCCAGAGGCTTTGTGTCGCGAACGTACGCAAGGTAGTGCTGCCACAGATTCACGCGCCCATCCACGAGAAATGCGGACTCCGCGGTGACCTCCTCCCTTCGCCGAGCCTCGTGACGCAGCTTCGCCCGACCTACCCGGGTGAAGGCCTGACACGGCGGACCGCCAACCAGGACATCGACCTGTTCGTCGACGGCGCCGGACAACCCGATGTCCTTGAAGATGCCCGCAGGGCGCTCCTCGGTGATGTTGCGCGCCCTGAAGTGGGCCTCGAGGTGCTTGCCCTGGCTGATCTTCGCGAAGTTGGCACCGTGCGACTCCGCAGCCCTCGGGTCCAGCTCCACCGACGCTACGGGCTCGAAGCCTGCCGTCGCGAAACCGAGCGAGATTCCGCCGCATCCCGAGAAGAGATCGATGAATCGTGGCGGCTGGCCTGATCTGAGTCGGGCGATCTTTCGTTTGATTGCTGCTGGTGCGGCCATTGAAATGCGATTGTTGTGTTTGCGCGCGAGCCAGCTGTCAGAGGACCGCCTTCAGGCCCTTGCGTTCGAGCAGATCCAGAAGCCTGAGAGACGGCCCGCTCGGACTCTTGTCTCCACCTTCCCACTTGCGAATGGTCGAAGGACTGGTGTTCAGCACCGCGGCCAACACAGACTGGCTGAGTCGGAGTCGCTCTCGAAGAGCCTTGATGCGGGCGGAGTCGTAGCCTCCGACTGGCTTCACGCAAAGTGAATCAGTACCCGCGAGGCTTCGCATCGTTATCAGCTCAGGACCTTTCGACACGTTGACCTACTTTCACGGATGGGTCACAGCGCCGCTCGACGCGACCCGAGGGATATCCGCAGACGCACTGGAGCCGCCGGTTGTCAAGGGCGGCGCCAGTATGCCACCCAGTGGCAGATCAACCTCGTGCCACACGGGAGGCGAACCAGTGAGCCTAGATCTTTGGGTCGCAGCCCATCGGCATCGCGCCCGGTAGAGATCGCGATCCCGAAACCCCCCTCGCAAACGCGCCATTCCGCAGCGCTGCGGCGGCGGCCGGCTCCTACCCTTTCGGTCACGCGCTCGACAGAGCACGGCCTTCAGATCCTGAAGCCACCGAACGAG
>CAYPDO010000150.1:0-8836 GCA_964409495.1 uncultured Bordetella sp. | reverse complement strand
CGAGCTTGGCGCGCAGGGCGCGGTGCCGCCGGCCCTGGTGCTGTTCGACGACGAGTTCCACGAGGGCGTGGTGGGCATCGTCGCCGGGCGCCTGAAAGACCGGCTGCACCGCCCCACCTTCGTGCTGGCGCGCGGCCAGGACGGCTGGCTGAAGGGCTCGGGCCGCTCGATCGCCGGCTTCCACCTGCGCGACGCGCTCGATCTGGTCAGCAAGCGCCACCCCGGCGTGCTGAAGAAGTTCGGCGGCCATGCCATGGCCGCCGGCTGCACGCTGGCCGAAGACCAGGTGGGCACCTTTGCCGCCGCCCTGCGCCAGGTGGCCGCGGAATGGCTGCAGCCCGCGGCACTGAGCCGCACGCTGGCCACCGACGGCCCGCTGGGCGAGGAATGGTTCAACGCCCACACCGTGGGCGCGCTCGACGCCCAGGTGTGGGGCCAGGGTTTTCCGGCCCCGGTGTTCTGCGACGAGGTCGAGATCGTGCAGCAGCGCCTGGTGGGCGAGAAGCACCTGAAGCTGCGCGTGCGCCAGCACGGCGCGCTGCGCGACGCCATCTGGTTCGGCCACACCGAGCCGCTGCCGGCGCGCGTGCGCCTGGCCTACCGCCTGAGCATCGATGAATTCCAGGGTCAACAGCGCATCCAGATGGTGGTAGAAGCAGCAGCATGATGTTTTTCTTCCGTCGCTGTCTGCGGGGTCCGGCCGCCGCGCTGGCGCTCACCGCCTGGCTGGCGGCCGCCGGGGCGCAGGCCCAGGGCACGGCCACCCCACTCAAGGCCCAGCCGGTGGCGCATGGCCTGGTCAACCCCTGGAGCCTGGCCTTCCTGCCCGATGGCCGCATGCTGGTCACCGAGCGGCCGGGGCGCATGCGCATCGTGGCCCCTGACGGCAAGCTGGGCCCGCCGCTGCCGGGCCTGCCCACCGTGGTGGCCGAGGGCCAGGGCGGCCTGCTGGACGTGGTGCTCGACCCCAGGTTCACCAGCAACCGCCTCGTCTACTGGAGCTACAGCGAGGCCGCCGACGATGGCAGCAACGGCACGGCCGTGGCCCGCGCGCGGCTCGATGGCGCGCCCGGCGCCGAGCGCCTGGCCGATGTGCAGGTGATCTTCCGCCAGAGCCCCAAGGTGGCCAGCCGGCTGCACTTCGGCTCGCGCCTGGCCTTCGGCAGCGACGGGCGCCTGTTCATCACGCTGGGCGACCGCTTCACGCGCAAGGACGATGCTCAGACCCTGGACAACACCCTTGGCAAGGTGGTGCGCATCGAGCCCGATGGCCGCGTGCCGGCCGACAACCCCTTTGCCGCGGCCCATGGCACGCCGCGGCCCGGCGTGGCGGCCAACGCGCGGCCCGAGATCTGGAGCTTTGGCCACCGCAATGTGCAGGGTGCGGCCATCCACCCGGCCACCGGCGAGTTGTGGACCACCGAGCACGGCCCGCAGGGTGGCGACGAGCTCAACCTCACCCAGGCCGGCCGCAACCATGGCTGGCCGGTGATCACCCACGGCCGCAACTACGGCACCGGCACCAGGATCGGCGAGGGCACCGAGCGTGCCGATGTGGTGCCCGCCCTCGCCATCTGGGCGCCGGTGTCGATCGCACCCAGCGGCATGGCCTTTCTGACCAGCGATCGTTACCCCGGCTGGAAGGGCAACCTGTTCATCGGCGCACTGCGCGGCCAGGCCCTGCTGCGCCTGGAACTCGACGGCAGCAAGCTGCTGCGCGAAGAGCGCCTGCTGCGCACCTTGAACGAACGCATCCGCGACGTGCGCCAGGGCCCCGACGGCTGGCTGTACGTGCTGACCGACAACCCCGACGGGCGCATCCTGCGGCTGGTGCCATGAGCACGCAGGGCCGCCCCAAGGGCGAATACCGGAAGGCGCAGCCTGAAGGTACCCCAGTGAGCACGCCGGGCCGCTCCCAAGTGCGAATCCCGGAGCGCGCAGCGCGCAGGCTTGTCCAGTGAGCCACGATCACCCGCACGATCACGACGGCGACGACCACAGCCACCTCGACGAGATGGAGCGCCGCGTGCGTGCGCTCGAGACCGTGCTCACCGCCAAGGGCTACATCGACCCGGCCGCGCTCGATGCGCTGATCGACACTTACCAGACCAGGATCGGCCCGCGCAACGGCGCGCGCGTGGTGGCCCGGGCCTGGGCCGACGCGGCCTACCGCGACTGGCTGCTGCGCGACGCCACGGCGGCCATTGCCGCACTCGGCTACACCGGCCGCCAGGGCGAGCACATGGTGGCGGTGGCCAACGGCCCGGGCCAGCACCACCTGGTGGTGTGCACGCTGTGCAGCTGCTACCCCTGGCCGGTGCTGGGCCTGCCGCCCACCTGGTACAAGAGCGCGCCCTACCGCGCCCGGGTGGTGAAGGATCCTCGCGGCGTGCTGGCCGATTTCGGCGTCACGCTGCCCGAGGGCACGGCCATCCGCGTGTGGGATTCCACCGCCGAGCTGCGCTACCTGGTGATCCCCGAGCGCCCGGCCGGCACCGAGGGCTTCAGCGAAGAGCAGCTGGCCGCGCTGGTGACGCGCGATTCGATGATCGGCACCGGTCTGGCCCGCACGCCGGCCAGCGCCGCCAGCGGCCCGGAGGCCTGATGCCGCGCGCCGATCTCTACACCAGCTATGCCGACCTGGGCGGCACGCCCAACACCACGCCGGTGACACCCGAGCCCGAGGGCGCGCTGTGGCACGGCGCCTGGGAGCCGCGCGCCCTGGCACTGACGCTGGCCATGGGCGCCACCGGGCAGTGGAACATCGACCAGAGCCGCAGCGCTCGCGAAACCCTGCCCGACTACCGCGGCCTCAGCTATTACCAGATCTGGCTGGCCGCGCTGGCGCGGCTGATGGCCGAGCGCGGCCTGGCCACGCCGCAGGAGCTGGCCAGCGGCACGGTGCAGCAGCCACCACGCCCGCTGGCGCGCGTGCTGCGCGCGGCCGATGTGGCCACGGTTCTGGCCAGGGGCGCGCCCACCGAGCGGCCGGCACCGCCGCAGGCGCCACGCCCGCGCTATGCCGTGGGCGATGCGGTGCGGCCCTGCGCCACGGCGCCGGCCCACCACAGCCGCGTGCCCGGCTACACCCGCGGCCGCCTCGGCCGCATCGAGCAGGTGCGCGGCGTGCATGTGTTCGCCGACAGCCATGCGCAAGGCCTGGGCGAGCAGCCGCAGTGGCTCTACACCGTGGCCTTCGACGGCCACGCGCTGTGGGGCGACGAAGCCCAGCCCGGCACGCAGGTCAGCATCGACGCCTGGGAATCCACGCTGGAGCCGGCATGAACCAGACCACGAACCACGCGCCCGACCTGGCACTGTGCCCCGGCCTGCCGCTGCGCCATGATGGCCGTGATGGCCGTGACGAGGCCAGCCCGGTGTTCGCCGCGCCCTGGCAGGCCCAGGCCTTTGCGATGACGCTGCAGCTGCACCAGCAGGGCCTGTTCACCTGGCCCGAATGGGCGGCGGCACTGAGCGCGCAGATCCGCCAGGCCCAGGCGGCCGGCGATGCCGACCTGGGCGACACCTACTACCAGCACTGGCTGGCCGCGCTGGAGGCCCTGGTGGCCGAGAAGGGGGCGGCCGATGCCGCCACGCTGGCCGCCCATGCCGATGCCTGGGGCCATGCCGCCGAGCGCACGCCGCACGGCCAGCCCATCACGCTGCAGCCTGGCGACTTTCACGCCGGCTGATCACCCACCCAGCGGCGCCACCACCAGGCGTCCAGCGACAGCCGGCCCGGCCCCCACAGCACCAGGCCCAGCAGCAGGCTGCCCCAGAAGATGTGCAGGTTCAGCGCCGGCTCGGGCAGCTCGGCCAGGCTGAGCACGGCCACCACGTTCACCACCGACAGGCCCAGCGCCGCCAGGCGCCCGCCCAGGCCCAGCAGCAGCAGCACCGGCAGCAGCAGCTCGCCGCCGGTGCCCAGCACCGCCGCCACGCCGGGCGACAGCAGCGGCACGCGGTACTCGTCCTGGAACAGCGCCAGCGTGATCTCCCAGTCGCGCAGCTTGGTCAGGCCCGACAGGAAGAACACCTGGGCCACATGCCAGCGCGCGGCCAGCTGCACCAGGGCCTGCGGCCAGCCGGTGGCGCGCAGCATCAGGTCCTGCAGCCGCAGGGCCGTGGCGCGCCAGCCGCCTGTGCGGGCGGCCGCGGGGGAAGTGGCAAACGTCGCCATCGGGCGCTCCTTGATGAACTGAGGGGGGTACGGCGGGGGCTCAGGCCAGCACGGCGGTGATCCAGCCCTCGCGCAGGGCGCGCAGCAGCCAGGCCTCGAAGGACCAGTCCGCCTCCAGCCGGGCGGCGGCGTCGAGTGCCGCGCCCAGCGGCTGGCCGGCCAGCACCGCGGCGGTGAAGGCCGCATCGGCCGGCGCCAGCCGCTGCACCGTGGCGCGCCAGCCCTGGCGCAGCACCAGCGCGGTGTCGGCCATCGGCCGGTCGGGGCCGGGCACCGGCACCGGCGTGGGGGCCTGCGCCGCGGCCTGGGCCTGCTGCCACAGCGTGGCCACCGGCCAGCCGCTGTGCAGCAGCGTGCTGCCGGGTCTCAGCTGCAGCCGGCGCGCCGGGGCGTCGGCGGCGGCCAGGCCGTCCAGCCCGGCCGGCGGCCCGTCGGGCGCGTCGGCGGCCCGGCTGGCCTGGTGCACCGCCCATTCCAGCCGCGCCAGATCGGCCAGCCAGGGCCGGTCGGCCAGCGGCGGCGCGTCGGCGATCAGCGCGGGCAGCGCGTCGCCCAGGGCCTGCCAGTCGTCGAGATCGCCGCGCAGCGGCGGCGCATGGCGCCAGGCCTGGCGCGCCAGCACGGCCATGGCCGCGTCACCCACCTGCCGCGCCAGCACGGGGTAGATGCCGGCCAGCACGCGGTCGGCCGAGGCCGCTGCATTGGCGGCATAGGCCAGCAGGCCCCGCGCCACGCGCGCCGGTGTGCCGTGGCAGGCGGCGGCCAGGGCCTCGGCCGGCTGGCGGCGCCACAGCACCTGCAGCAGCAGCTGCTGGCGCTGCGCCTCGGCGGCGAAGGTGTCGGGGCCGGTCATGCCGCCGCCACAGGGTGGTGTGCCGCCGAGGCGTCGCGCTGGCAGCGTGCGGCCTGGGCCGCCTCGTCCAGCAGCACGTCCAGCGCGGGCAGGTCGGTGTCCCACTCGATCAGCGTGGGCACGGCGCCCAGGCGCTGCACGGCATGGGCATAGGCCGCCCACACCGGCGGGTGCACGCGGCTGCCATGGTCGTCGATCACCAGATCGGGGGTGGTGGCATAGCCGGCGAGGTGGATCTCGCCGACGCTGCCGGCATCCAGCGCGTCGATGAAGGCACAGGCCGCGGCCACCGGCTCGGCGCCGGCGTTCAGCGCATTGACCACCAGGTTGTTCACATCCAGCAGCAGCTGGCAGCCGCTGCGCCGCGCCAGGGCCTTGAAGAACTCGGCCTCGGGCATTGCACCGCCGCTGTCGTCGCGCCAGTGCAGGTAGGCACTGATGTTCTCCACCAGCAGCGGCCGGCGCAGGCGCTCCTGCACACGCTGCACATTGGCCACCAGGATGTCCAGCGCGGCGGGCGTGAAGGCGATCGGCAGCAGGTCGCTGCCATGCACCACCGGAGCACCATCGGCCAGCGGCGCGCGGGCGAAGCTGGCATGGTCGCTGACCCGCAGCGGCTCGATGCGCTGCACCAATGCGGCCAGGCGCTCGAGGTGCCAGTCGTCCAGCCCGGCGGCCGAGCCCAGGCCAAGGCCCACGCCGTGCAGGCTGACCGGCCACTGCGCGCGGCCCTCGGCCAGCACCGCCAGCGCCGCGCCGCCCTCGGCGAAGAAGTTCTCCGAGTGCACCTCGAGGAAGCCGAGCGCCGGCCGGCGCTCGAGCAGCTCACGGTAGTGCGGCTGGCGCCAGCCGATGCCGGTGTTCATGGCCTGCGGGCGTGCGCGTGGCTTACTTCTTGGGCGCCATGGTCTTGCCGCCTTCCTTGGCGCAGCTGCCCTTGGGCACGTACTTCCACTCATCGGGGGCGTTGTCGGTCTTGGCCTGGCCGGCACAGCTGTGGGTGCCGCTGGCATTGGCGCAGTCGTTCTTGCCGGCCTTGGCGATGCCGTAGCACTTTTCCTTGTCGGCATTGGCCAGGGCCGGGGCGGCAGCACCCAGTGCCAGCACGGAGGCCAGGGCGGAAGACAGCACGAGACGGTGGTTCATGGGAAGACTCCAGACAATGAGGGAGGGGTTGAAAACCGCCGGCACACCCGACCGTGGGGGATCTGGGTGCCGTGCCGGCACAGGCTGTGTCGTGGCGGGCCGGCGATCCTTACACTGCCAGCGCCAGCCACACCCGCCAAACGCCTTGCGCACCGATTCTGCCCAGACCGACGACCCGGCCGCCAGCGCCATGGCGCAGCGCATCGAGGCCCTGCGGCCGCAGCTGATGCGCTTTGCGCGCAGCCAGCTGCGCAACGAGGCCTGGGCCGAAGATGCGGTGTCCGAAACCCTGCTGGCCGCGCTGGAGAAACCCGGCGCCTTTGCCGGCCAGTCGCAGCTCAAGACCTGGCTGGTGGGCGTGCTCAAGCACAAGCTGGTGGACCAGCTGCGCCGCCACCACCGCGAGGCCACCACGCTGGACGCCGACGACGCCGAAGACCTGGATGCGCTGCTGTTCGATGCCACCGGCCACTGGCGGACGCCACCGCAGGATTGGGGTGACCCCGCCGCGGCGCTGGGGCAGCGCCAGTTCTTCGAGGTGTTGGAGGCCTGCTGCGACAAGCTGCCGCCGGCCCAGGCGCGCGTCTTCATGATGCGCGAGTGGCTGGAGCTGGAAACCGCCGAAATCTGCAAGGAACTGGCGATCACCTCGACCAACCTGTGGGTGCTGCTGCACCGCGCCCGGCTGCGGCTGCGAGACTGTCTGCAGCAGCAGTGGTTCAGCAGCAGCGCCTCCCGCCGGGCCTGATCACCCGATCGAGCACCGTTTCACCCGCCCCGAGACCCCGACACCCATGGCCCTGATGCGAAGCTGCCGCGAGGTAACCGCCCTGGTGCTGCAAGGCCAGGACCGGCCGCTGCGCCCGCTGGAGCGCCTGAGCATGCGCCTGCACTGGCTGGTGTGCGTTGGCTGCCGGCGCTTTCGCGCCCAGACACACACCATGCAGCGCGCGATGGACGGCTGGCGCCGCTACCGCGAGCCCGACGACAACTGACGCTGGCGCGCCGCGCGGCACCGCGGCCACGGGCTGCGGATGCCCGCCCCCGGCCCTGCGTGCGGCACGGGCTGCCTCAAGACAGGCTGCCGCCCGGCGTGTGCAGCTCGGCGCCGCCGGCCTGCAACACGTCCACCACCAGCCGCAGGCCCTGCACCTGCTCGTCCAGCGGCATGGGCCGGCCGGCCGGATGGCGCGCCGCGTGCTCGGGCAGCGGTGGCAGGTGGATGAAGCCGGCGGGCACGCCGGGCCGGCGGCGAAGCCGGTGCAGCAGGCCGAACATCAGCTCGTTGCAGACAAAGCTGCCGGCCGACAGCGACAGCTCGGCGCGCAGGCCCGAGGCCTGCAGTTGCGCCACGATGGCCTTGGCCGGCAGGCGCGTGGCCAGGGCCAGCGGCGCACCGGCGATCACCGGCACATCCACCGGCTGCGCGCCGGCATTGTCGGCAATGCGTGCGTCGATCAGGTTCAGCGCCACGCGCTCGACGCTGATGGCGCCGCGGTTGCCGGCCAGGCCCAGCGCCAGCACCGCCACCGGCCGCAGCCGGCGGATGCCGGCATCCAGCGCGGCACGCGAGGCCCCGAACACGCAGGGCAGCTGCAGCGCCGCCACGCGCCAGCCGCCGAGGGTCGCGCCATCGAGGGCCCGCGCCACCTCCCAGCTGGGGTTGAGGCTGTCACCGCCGAAGGGCTCGAAGCCGGTGAGCAGCAGCTTGGGCAGTGCCTGCATGTCAGTGTGCCTTCGTGCCCGGCGGCACGCCGGTCGCCTGAAGCCCCGGCCAGCCGGCGGCCGCTGCGGAACCGGCCTGGCCAGGCCGCTGGCGGGCCTTTTCGGCGGGCGTCATGTTCCCCAGCCGCCGCCGCCGGGCGTCTCGATCACGAACACATCGCCCGGCTGCATCTCGGCGGTGCCGATGTGGCCCAGCAGCTGCACCGTGCCGTCGGCGCGCTCCACCCGGTTGATGCCCGGCGCGCCGGCCCGGCCGCCGGCCAGGCCGAAGGCCGGGTGCACGCGGCCATTGCTGAGGATGGCGGCGGTCATCGGCGCCAGGAAGCGCACCCGGCGCACGCCGCCATCGCCGCCGTGCCAGCGCCCGGCGCCGCCCGAGCCGCGGCGGATCGCGAAGCCGTCCAGCCGCACCGGAAAGCGCCATTCGAGCAGCTCAGGATCGGTGAGGCGCGAGTTGGTCATGTGCGTCTGCACCACCGCCGTGCCGTCGAAGCCGCCGGTGATGCGGCCCTGGGCGTCGGTGACAACGCCCGCGCCCGAGCCGCCCGAGATCGTCTCGTAATACTGGTGCGTGGCGTCACCGAAGGTGAAGTTGTTCATCGTCGGCTGGGCCGAGGCCAGCAGGCCCAGGGCGCCGAACAGCGCATTGGTGATGCAGGTGCTGGTTTCCACATTGCCGGCCACCACGGCCGCCGGCGGGTCGGGGTTGAGCATGCTGCCGGCCGGCACGGTGATCTTCAGCGGCTTGAGGCAGCCGGCATTGAGCGGGATGTCGTCATCGACCAGGCAGCGGAAGACGTAGAGCACGGCGGCCATCGTCACCGCCTTGGGCGCGTTGAAGTTGTTGGGCAGCTGGGCGCTGGTGCCGGAGAAGTCGATGTGCGCCTCGCGCGAGGCGGCGTCCACCGTGACGGCCACCTGGATCTGCGCGC
>CAYPDO010000149.1:0-8842 GCA_964409495.1 uncultured Bordetella sp. | reverse complement strand
GCTGAAGATCAAGCGCGTGCGCGGCGACACCTTCGGCTACCTGCAGCGCAGCTTCATCGGCTGCGTGTCCGACGTCGACCAGCGCGAGGCGCGCGAGGTGGGCGAGAAGGCGGTGCAGTTCGCGATGTGGGGCAGCGCCGATGGCTCGGTGGCCATCCAGCGCGCCGGCTACTACGCGGCCGATTACCACCTGCTGCCGCTGGAGGCCGTGGCCGGCAAGACGCGCACCATGGAAGACGCCTTCATCAGCGACAGCGGCACCGATGTGACCGACGCCTTCCGCCTGTACCTGCGCCCGCTGCTGGGCAGCGGCATGCCCGATGCCTACCGCCTGCGGCCGGCGCCGGTGGCCAAGGTGCTGCACCATGGCTGAGCCGGCCGATCAGGGCGCGCTGCGCGCGCAGCTGGTGCGCGAGGCCAACCGCCTGGTGCCCTTGGGCCTGGCCAGCGGCACCTCGGGCAACCTGAGCGTGCGTGTCACGCTGGCCGACGGCGCCGAGGGCATGCTGATCACGCCCAGCGGCATGCCGTATGAAACGCTGCGGCCCGAGCACATCGTGCCGGTGCGCTTCACCGGCCCCGGCAGCGCCGACTGGCCGGCCGCGCAGCTGCCCAGCAGCGAGTGGCTGATGCACCTGGCCCTGTACCAGGCGCGGCCCGAGGCCGGCGCCGTGGTGCACGGCCACCCCACGCACACCACGGTGCTGGCCATCCAGGGCCTGGCCATTCCCGCCATCCACTACATGATCGCCGCCGCCGGCGGCCCGACGATCCGCTGCGCGCCCTACCGCACCTATGGCACGCCCGAGCTGTCGCAGGTGGCCGTGGCCGCGCTGGCGGGGCGCAAGGCCTGCCTGCTGGCCCACCATGGCCTGCTGGCCTTCGAGCGTGACCTGGCCAAGGCCATGTGGCTGGCGCGCGAGGTGGAAACCCTGGCCCAGCAGTACCTGGCCGCGCTGCAGCTGGCCGCGGCCACCGGCAGCACGGTGTCGGTGCTGGCCGACGACGAGATCGCGCGCGTGGTCGAGAAGTTCAAGGGCTACGGGCTGAATGCCCGCGTGAAGGCTTGAGCGGGCGCGATCCGGCCGCAGCAGCCGCCCCCGGCACGCGGCAATGCCCGCGCTGCCTGCGTGCGGCCTGCGTCTGCGCCTGCCTGGCGCAGCCCGGCCTGCCCTGGCAGGGGCCGGTGCAGTTGCTGATCCTGCAGCACCCGCGCGAGCAGCGCGAGGTCAAGGGCACGGCGCGCTTGCTGCACCAGGCCGTGGCCGGCAGCCGGCTGCTGATCGGCGAGCGCTGGGCCCAGGCGCCTGCTGCGTCAGAGACTGCGCCAGCGCCAGCACCCGGCGCCCAGCCGCTGCACGACCTGCTGCTCTACCCCGACACGCCAGGCGATGCCACCCCGCCCGCGCCGCCGCTGCCCGTGCAGGCGCTGGCCGATCCGGCGCGGCTGCGCCTGGTGGTCATCGACGGCACCTGGCGCAAGAGCCGGCGCATGCTCCATGAAAGCCCCTGGCTGCAGGGGCTGCCGCGCCTGGCGCTGGCCGCGCCGCCGCCCTCGCGCTACCGCATCCGCCGCGCGCGCGGCGCGGGCCAGCTCAGCACCTTCGAGGCCGCGCTGCTGGCCCTGGGCCAGCTGGCCCCGGCGCACGACCCCGGGCCGGCGCTGTGGCCGGTGTTCGAGGCCTTCGTCGCGCGGCTGGCCGCCGCCGGGGGGCACTGATGGCGGGCTGGGAGCGTTGGGAGCGCTGGCGGCCCTCGTACCGGCAGCTGCTGGTGCTGGCCTTCCTGGGCGTGGCCGCGCTGCTGGCGGCGGCCACGCTGGGCAGCCTGGGCACGCTGGAGGGCCTGCTGGCGCAAAGCCGTGCCGGGGCCGACAGCGCGCTGCGCCTGTCCACCGCGGCCGAGCGCCTGGGCGAGCAGGTCACCGCCATGGAGCGCGCGGCGCGGCAGTTCGTGGTGCTGGCCGATCCGGCGCTGCGTGCCAATTTCGAGGGCCATGCCCAGGCCGCGCAGCAGGAGGTGCAGGCCCTGGCCGAGGTGCTGCCGGCCACGCTGCGCAGCGACTGGGCGCGCCGCCAGGCCGCGCTGCAGGCGCAGCTGCGCCCGGGCGCCGACGACCGCGCGCTGGTCGAGCAGTTCCGCGCGCTGGCGCAGCTGCAGCAGCGCATGGCCGAGCAGGCGCGCCGCCATGCCGAAAGCCGCAACGCCACGCTGCAGCAGCAGCTGGAAGCCGGCCGCATGGCCCTGGCCCAGCGCCTGCTGGCCGCGGTGGGCCTGGCGCTGGTGCTGGCGCTGGGCTTTGCCTGGTGGCTGGCGCGGCCGCTGCAGCGCGTGGAGCAGGCCATCCAGGGCCTGGGCGAGCAGGGCCTGGAGCAGCCGGTGCGCATCCAGGGCCCCACCGACGTGCGCCGCATCGCGCGCCGGCTCGACTGGCTGCGCCAGCGCCTGGCCGAGACCGAGGCCGACAAGTCGCGCTTCCTGCGCCATGTCTCGCACGACCTGAAATCGCCGCTGGCGGCGCTGAAGGAGGGCGTGTCGCTGCTGGAGGACGGCACCGCCGGCCCGCTCACGCCCGACCAGCGCGAGATCGTGCGCATCCTGCGCGACCACGGCCAGGTGCTGCAGCAGCGCATCGAGGACCTGCTGCGCTGGAACGCCAGCGCCTTTGCCGCGCAGCGCGTGGTGCGCCGGCCGGTGGAGCTGGGCGGGCTGATCCAGCGCGTGGTCGATGCCCAGCAGCTGGTGTGGCGCGCCAAGTCGCTGCACATCCAGGTGCAGGGCGTGCCGCTGACCGCCGAGGTCGATGGCGAGCTGCTGGGCAACGCGCTGGACAACCTGCTGTCCAATGCCATCCGCTTCAGCCCGGCCGGTGCCAGCATAGGGATCAGCGTGCGGCGTGAAGGCCCTATGCTGTGCATCGACGTGGCCGACGCCGGGCCCGGCGTGCCGGAAGACGAGCGCGAGCGCATCTTCGAGCCCTTTTTCCGCGGCCGCGTTCAGCCCGCGCACGGCCTGCCGGGCACCGGCATCGGCCTGTCGCTGGTGGCCGAGACGCTGCGCGCGCACGGCGGCCAGGTGCGTCTGCTGCCCCCGGATCCCCAACCTGAACCTGATTCCCCGCCCGGTCCCCCTCGCGACGCTGCGCCCGGCGGCGCACGCTTCCGTCTCGAACTGCCCCATGCCCTGCCCGATTGATCCGGCCGCCGCGCCCCGCCTGCCGGCCCCCCGGCCCGCCACCTGCCTGATCCGCCTGGCCAGCCTGGCCGCGCTGGCCACCCTGGCCGGCTGCTCGCTGCTGCAGCCGGCCCCGGCCCCTGCACCGGTGGCGCCACAGGCGCCGGCCCCCGCCCCCGCCCCGCCGGCCCCGCCGCCGGTGGTGCCGCCGCCGCCCGCAGCGCCGGCAGCGGCCGACGACGGCCTGCAGCGCCTGCTGGGCTTTCACGAGCGCAGCCGCAACCTGCCGGCCGCCGAGCTGGCGCGCGAGCAGCAGCGCCTGGCCAGCCTGGCCGCCGGTGGCAGCGCCGAGGCCACGCTGAAGCAGGCCTGGCTGCTGGGCCAGGCGCGCGCGCCGGGCGATGCGGCGCGCGCCATCGCCCTGTTGGAGCCGCTGTCGCGTGCCGACACGGCCGAGGCGCCGCTGGCGCGCCTGCTGCTGGCCCGCCTGGCCGAGCAGCGCCGGCTGGAAGAGCAGCTCGAACGCCAGGCCCAGCAGCAGCGCGAGCTGCAGCGCCGCAATGACCAGCTGCGCGAGCAGCTGGATGCGCTGCGCGCCATCGAGCGCAGCCTGGGCCCGCGCCCTGCCGCGCCGGCCACGCGATGAGCACCGGCGCCCCCGCCAGCCGCATCCTCGTCGTCGACGACGACCCCGACCTGCTGCGCCTGCTGGGCATGCGCCTGCACGCCGCCGGCCACGAGGTCGAGGCCGTGGCCTCGGCCGAGGCCGCGCTCGATGCACTGGCGCTGCGCCGCCCGCAGCTGGTGATCAGCGACGTGCAGCTGCCCGGCGCCGACGGCCTGGCGCTGTTCGATGCCATCCGCCAGCGCCACCCGGCGCTGCCGGTGATCCTGCTCACCGCGCACGGCACCATCCCCGATGCCGTGGAGGCCACCGCGCGCGGCGTCTACAGCTACCTCACCAAGCCCTTCGACGGCAAGGCGCTGCTCGACACCGTGGCCCAGGCGCTGGCGCTGTGTGCCCCGGCACTGCCGACGCTGGACGGTGACGATGGCGATGCCGAGGCCTGGCGCGCCGACATCGTGAGCCGCAGCCCGGCCATGACCGAGCTGCTGGCCGAGGCGCGCCTGGTGGCCGCCAGCGATGCCAGCGTGCTGCTGCGCGGCGAGAGCGGCAGCGGCAAGGAGCTGCTGGCCCAGGCCGTGCACCGCGCCAGCCGGCGCGCGCTGCGGCCCTTCGTGGCGGTGAACTGCAGCGCCATCCCCGAGACGCTGCTCGAGTCCGAGCTGTTCGGCCATGTCAAGGGCGCCTTCACCGGCGCCACGAAAGACCGCGCCGGCCTGTTCCAGGCCGCCGACGGCGGCACGCTGTTCCTCGACGAGATCGGCGACATGCCGCCGCCGCTGCAGGTCAAGCTGCTGCGCGTGCTGCAGGAGCGCGCGGTGCGCCCGGTGGGCGCCAACCGCAGCGTGCCCATCGACGTGCGCCTGCTCTCGGCCACCCACCGCGACCTGGAGGCCCTGCTGGCCGACGGCAGCTTCCGCGAAGACCTGTTCTACCGGCTGAACGTGGTCACGCTGCGCCTGCCGGCGCTGGCCGAGCGGCGCGAGGACATCCCGCTGCTGGCCCAGCATTTCCTGACCAGGCTGGCCCAGCAGGCGCAGCGCCACGGCCGCACCCTGCACGGCTTTGCGCCCGACGCGCTGCGAGCGCTGGCCACCGCGCCCTGGCCCGGCAACGTGCGCCAGCTGCACAACGTGGTGGAACAGGTGTGCGCGCTGAGCACCACGCCGCTGGTGCCGCTGGCCCTGGTGCAGCGCGCGCTGCGCACGCCCGAGGTGGCGGTGCTGCCCTACGCCGAGGCGCGCCGGCGCTTCGAGCGCGAATACCTGGTGGGCCTGCTCAAGCTGACCGACGGCAACGTGGCCGATGCCGCCCGCCTGGCCGAGCGCAACCGCACCGAGTTCTACCGCCTGCTGCAAAAGCACGGCCTGGGTCCGGAGCGCCTGCGCGACGCTGTCGCCGATGAGCGACAGGACAAAGACGAGGCCTGACAAGCACTTGCGCGCACAGGCCTGCCGCGCTGTCGCCGATCGGCGACAAGCGGGCCCCACGGCAAGGCCGTGAAGATGCTGCAAGTCATTGATTCATAAGGAATTGCAGCGGTGGCACGGGCATTGCGCTGCAGTGCAGCATGTTCCGCTGCGCTGCCGCCCCCACCCGACCGGCCCGACCGGCCCGACCCGACGGCCCCGCCCGTCGCCTGGGCCGGGCGCTGGCCTGTGCCGCCGCGCTGGCGCTGCCGGTGCTGGCCCAGGCCTTCGGCTTCGACGATGTGGCGGCGCAGGCCCGGCAGCTGGCGGCCCGCCCCTGGCAGCCGGCGGCCACGCCGCTGCCGCCGGCGCTGGCCGCGCTGAGCTATGACGACGCCCGCGAGATCCGCTTTCGCGCCGAGCGCGCGCCCTGGCGCGGCCAGCCCTATTCGCTGCAGTTCTTCCACCGCGCCCATGTGCAGCGCGACCTGGTGGCCGTGCACCTGGTCGAGAACGGCCAGGTGCGCCGCCTGGGCTACGAGCCCGAGGCCTGGGACTTCGGCCGCCTGCCGGCCACGCGCGGGCTCACGCCGGGCCAGCTCGACGAGCCCGGGCCGGCGGGCTTTCGCATCCACCACGCGCTCAACGATCCGGCCTACCAGGACGAGCTGATCGCCTTCCTGGGCGCCAGCTATTTCCGCGCGCTGGGCCGTGGCCAGCGCTACGGCCTGTCGGCGCGCGCGCTGGCCATCGACACCGTGGGCGGCGGCGCCGAGGAGTTCCCGCGCTTCACCGCCTTCTGGATCGAGCGGCCGGCGCCGGGCGCCCAGGGCGTGACCGTGCATGCCCTGCTCGACAGCCCGCGCGCCGCCGGCGCCTGGCAGTTCCTGGTCCGCCCCGGCGAGGCCACGGTGATGGACGTGCGTGCGCGGCTCTATCTGCGCGCGCCGGTGGCCATGCTGGGCCTGGCGCCGCTGACCAGCATGTACCAGCACGGCGAGAACCAGCCGCGGCCGGGAGATTTCCGCCCCGAGGTGCACGATTCCGACGGCCTGCAGCTGGCGCTGGACGGTGAATGGCTGTGGCGCCCGCTGGTCAACCCGGGCGCGCCGCTGGTCAGCAGCTTCGGCGCGCGGCGGCTGCAGGGCTTCGGCCTGATGCAGCGCGACCGCCGCTTTGCCGCCTACGAGGACGACGAGGCGCACTACGAGCGCCGCCCCTCGGCCTGGGTGGAGCCGCTGGGCGACTGGGGCCCCGGCCGCGTGGTGCTGTTGCAGCTGCCCACGCCCGACGAGACGCACGACAACATCGTGGCCGCCTGGCAGCCCGACACGCCGCCGGCCCCCGGCCAGGCGCTGGACTTCGCCTACCGCCTGCACTGGCAGGGCGATGCGCCCACGCGCCCGGGCAACGGCTGGACGCAGCAAAGCCGCCGCGGCCGCGGCTGGGCCGAGCCGCAGGCCGGCGAGCTGCAGTTCATCGTCGATTTCGACGGGCCCGCGCTGCGTGCGCTGGCGCCCGATGCCGCGGTGCAGGCCGTGGCCAGCGCGCCGGCCAATGCCCGCGTGCTGCAGGCCCATGCCTGGCGCCACCCCGGTGGCGGCTGGCGCATGGCGCTGCGCGTGCAGCGCACCGATCCCGCGCAGCCGATCGAGCTGCGTGCCTTTCTCCAGCAGGGCGCCCAGGCGCTGACCGAGACATGGACCGCATTGATTCCCCGCGACTGAAGCCCGCACCGGTGGCCGCGCCGGACCACCCGGTCACCGTCACCGGCCTGCGCGCGCTGCGCCGCTACACCCACCATGCCGCACCGCCGCTGCAGCGCGGCTCGATGCCGGCACGGCCCTGGGGCCGGGCCTGGACCGGCGCCACCGCGCCCGATGCCGGCGCGCCCGCCGGCCGCCGCCGCCTGCTGGCCGGCATGGTGCTGGGCGTGGCCGCACTGGCCGCGGTGGCGCTGCTGCACACCCAGCCGCTGGACGCCGGCAGCGATGGCGTGCGCCTGGTGCAGGTGCTGCTGTTCGCGCTGCTGTTCGGCTGGGTGGCGGCGGGTTTTGCCACCGCGCTGATGGGCTTCGTGGTGCTGCTGCGCGGCGACCGGCAGATGCTGTCGTATGCCGACGTCAAGCGCCAGCCGCTGGGCGCGCAGGCCCGCACCGCGGTGGTGATGCCGATCTGCAACGAGCAGGTCGACACCGTGTTCGCCGGCCTGGCGGCCACCGCCGAATCGCTGGTGGCCGCCGGCGGCGCGCGGCTGGTGGAGTTCTACGTGCTGTCCGACAGCAGCGACCCCGCGCTGCGCGAGGCCGAGTTCGCCGCCTGGCAGCAGCTGCGCCAGCGCCTGGCCCCGCATGGCCTGCAGCTGCACTACCGCTGGCGCGCGCGCCGCACGCACCGCAAGGCCGGCAACGTGGCCGATTTCTGCCGCCGCTGGGGCGCCCGCCACCGCTACATGGTGGTGCTGGACGCCGACAGCGTGATGAGCGGCGAGTCCATCCTGGGCCTGATGCGGCTGATGGAGGCGCATCCGCGTGCCGGCATCATCCAGTCGGCACCGGTGGCCTGCGGGCTCGACACCGTGCATGCGCGCATGCAGCAGTTTGCCCAGCGCGTGGTGGGCCGCCTGTTCTCGGCCGGCATGCAGTTCTGGCAGCTGGGCGAATCGCACTACTGGGGCCACAACGCCATCATCCGCATCGCGCCGTTCATGGCGCATTGCGGCCTGGCGCCGCTGCAGGGCCGCGGCGGCCTGTCGGGCTCGATCCTGTCGCACGATTTTGTCGAGGCCGCGCTGATGCGACGCGCCGGCTGGCAGGTGTGGCTGGTGCCTGATCTGCCCGGCAGCTGGGAGCAGCAGCCCCCGCACCTGCTGGCCGAGCTGCAGCGCGACCGCCGCTGGTGCCAGGGCAACCTGATGAACGCCCGCCTGATCGCCGAGCCCGGCCTGCACCGCGTGCACCGCGCCATGCTGGCCACCGGCGCGATGGCCTACCTGTCGGCGCCGCTGTGGCTGGCCTTCGTGGCGCTGGGCATGCTGCTGTGGCTGGACGGCCGCCACCTGCTGCAGGTGCAAAGCGGCCCGGCCCTGCTGCTGTGGCTGCTGACCGGCACCATGCTGCTGCTGCCGCGCGCGCTGGGCGTGCTGGTGGTGCTGCGCGAGGGGCGCCAGCACGCCTTCGGCGGCGGCCTGGCGCTGTGGCTCAGCGCCGCGCTGGAGGCCGGCTGGTCGGCGCTGACCGCGCCGGTGCGCATGGCCGCGCACACGCTGTTCGTGGCCGTGGCGCTGGGCGGCATCCGGCTGGAATGGCGCTCGCCCCCGCGCGACGCCCAGGCGCTGCGCTGGCGCGATGCCGCGCGACCGCTGCTGCCGCTGTCGGCCCTGGCCGCGCTGGCCCTGGCCGCGGTGGCCTGGCGCGAGGCCTCGGCCGCGCTGTGGCTGGCGCCGGTGGCGCTGCCGCTGGTGCTGGCCACGCCGCTGGCCGTGTGGGGCGCCCGGGTGCGGCCGGGCCGCGCGCTGCGCCGCGCCGGCCTGCTGCTGACGCCCGAGGAAACCCATGCCACCACCGAGCTGCGCCGCGCCTGGGGCGTGGCGCCGGTGCTGCTGTCGCGCCGCGGCCTGCCGCTGATCGCCTGA
>CAYPDO010000148.1:0-8906 GCA_964409495.1 uncultured Bordetella sp. | reverse complement strand
GCCGTGCCCAACATCGCGCGCAAGCTGCAGACGCTGCTCGACGTGGGCCTGGGCTACATCCGCCTGGGCCAGGCCGCGACCACGCTCAGCGGCGGCGAGGCGCAGCGCGTGAAGCTGGCGCTGGAGCTGTCCAAGCGCGACACCGGCCGCACGCTCTACATCCTCGACGAGCCCACCACCGGCCTGCACTTCCACGACGTGAAGCTGCTGCTGAAGGTGCTGCACCAGCTGCGCGACGCCGGCAACACCATCGTCGTCATCGAGCACAACCTCGATGTGATCAAGACCGCCGACTGGCTGATCGACATGGGCCCCGAAGGCGGCGCCGGTGGCGGCACCGTGGTGGTGGCCGGCACGCCCGAAGACGTGGCGGCCTGCGCAGACAGCTTCACCGGGCGCTTTCTGAAGCCGCTGCTGGCGCGCTGAGGGGCCCGTGCCGCGTGGCGCCGCGCCACGGGGCGGGATCCGCCTTTACACCGCACAACGTTCGCGCAACAGCCGTGCCGATGGCACGGCCTAGCCTTCCCGGCATGGTGTCAGCCGTGAAAGGCCTGCGATGAACCCCGCTGCAATTGCCGCTTCCGTGTCCCCTGCCAGCGCCGCCGCACCGTCATGGCGGCGCGTGCGCGCGCTCACGGTCATGCCCTTCCTGCACCCGCCCGGGCGCGGCGCGCCGGCGCCCACGCTGTGGGTGCATGGCCGCGCCGCCGAAGGGTGTGCGGTCGGTTTCGAGGCCCAGGCCGGCGACATCGTGCACCTGCGCGGTGGCACCGCCGCCATGCGCCTTGCGCTGCTGGAGACGGCGGCGCTGCAGCGCGCGCCGCAGGGCCGCTGGCAGGTGCTGGGCCTGGACGCCGGGCGCCTGGGCAGCGCGCAGCGCCTGCTGCTGCAGCGCCGCCACATCGGCCGTGCCTTGCTGGCCGACGCGCTGGATCCCGCGCTCACCGCGCTGGGGAATGTGGCCGTGGCACGCCGTTTGGTGCAGCCGCAGGCGGGCGACGCATTCGACCTGGCCGCGCTGGAGCTCGATGCGCTGGGCCTGGCGGACGTGATGCACCGCCGCCCGGCCGCGCTGGCGCCCGACGAGCAGCGCCTGGTGCTGATCGCCCGCGCGCTGGTCGGCCGGCGCCAGCTGGTGGTGGTGGAGCAGCCTGAGCACGGCTTGTCCCCGCTGCAGGTCACTGCGGTGCGGCTGTCGCTGTGGACAGCCGCTGCACTGCACGGCTGCTGCGTGCTGATGAGCACCGATCACCCGCGCCTGGCGGCCAGCGCCAACCGCAGCGTGCCGCTGCAGGGCGGGCGCGGCGCCGGCCGCTGGGTGGCCGCGTGATGGGCCGCCACGAGGCGCACCGCCTGGCCGGCCGCGCCCGCCTTCTGGCCGGTGCTGCGGTGCTGCTGGCCACGCTGGCGCCACCGGCACATGCCGCACCGGTGGCATCGGGCGCGCCGCCTGCCGTCGCGCCACTGGCAGCAGCGGCCACGGCCGGATGGCGGACGCAGTTCGACGACCCGGTGCTCACCGCGCTGCTGGCCCAGGTGGCGCCGCAGGACGGCGCACGCGCCCTGGCCCTGGCACGGCAATGGGTGGCAGTGCGCGTGTACCACGCGCAATGGTCGGTGGTGGACGGCATACTGCGCCAGGCGCGCGCCGAGCAGGCTGCGTGGATGGACCTGCCGGCCGATGCCGAGGACCGCGAGGCCCGGTTGAGCCACCTGGCCGAGCAGCTGGCGCAGGCCGGCGGCCATGCGGCCGACCGCGCTGCCAGGCGCGACCAGGCCATCGAGCGTGTGGCGCAACTGGCCGGCCTGCCCACGGCCACCCTGGTGGCCCGGATCGGCGCCCCGCTGGCTGAATGGCGGCTGCCGCACCTGGTGGCCGAGCCGCCCACGGTGCGCGTCACGCTGTCGTCGCGCACGCGTGACCAGGTGCAGCGTCTGGCCACGCTGCATGCCAGCCATGACGCCGCGCTGCAGGCCGACCGTGCGGCACTGGCGGCGCGCCAGGCGCTGGCCGTGGCGCAGGGCCGCGCCCAGGGTGGCAACGCCACGGCGCTGGATGGCGGCGATGCCATGCGGCCACAGGCCCAGCCCGGCGATATCGCCACGGCCCGCGCCCACCAGGCCCTGCTGCTGGCGCTGAACCAGCAGGCCATCGCCGCCGGAGAGCTGGCCCTGGCCTGGCTGGACCACCTGGAGGCCGCGCCGGGCGGCATACCGGCCAGCGCCAGCCACACCGCCACACGCGGCGCCGGCAGGCCACCGGCCTGAGCCCGCCCGGCCGCTGCAACGCGCCAATGCGGCGCGTGCGGTGCTCAGTGGTCGGCCACCGCCACGCGGTCGCGGCCGGCGGCCTTGGCGGTGTAGAGCGCACGGTCGGCGCGGTCGATGAAGCCCTCGGCCGCATCGCCCGGCCGCCACACGGCGGCGCCCAGCGACAGCGTGATGCGCTCGATCGGCTCCTCATGCCCCTTGCGCCGGATGCGGCTGGCGGCCACCGTGGCGCGCAGCCTTTCGGCCAGCGCCAGCGCCGCGTCGAGCGCTGTGGCGGGCAGCAGCACGGCGAACTCCTCGCCGCCCACGCGCGCGGCCAGTGCCGGCGCGCGCACCAGGGTCTGCAGCACCTGGGCCACGGCGCGCAGCACCTGGTCGCCGAACGGGTGACCGTAGGTGTCGTTGATGCGCTTGAAATGGTCCAGGTCCAGCATCAGCAGGCTGGGCGGGGCGGCGCCGCCGGGGGCCGCCAGGCAGGCGGTCAGGCACTCACCCAGCCGGCGGTCGAAGGCGCGGCGGTTGGGCAGGCCGGTCAGCGCATCCACCAGCGATTCAGCGCGTGCGCGCTGCACCTCGGTGCGCAGGTGGTCGATCTCGCGCTGGCTGTCGGCCAGGCGCTGCTGCAGGCGGGCCATGTCCTGCTGCATCTGGCGGGTATGCACACGCAGTTCATCCAGCAGGGCCGGCGGGCCATCGGCCTCGGCCGTGTCGCCGGCCGGCGTGGCCGATCCGGCCAGCTCCGCGGCCATGCGTTCCAGTGTGAGGCCGTAGCGCGAGGTCTGGTCCTTGGCCAGCGCAGCCTGGGCCGACATGCCGCCGATCAGCTGCTGCAGCCCCTCGCTGACGCGTTGCGCCGCCTGCGGATCGAAGTCGGCCAGGTGGCGGCGAAACAGCTGCGCGGTGGTGGCCTCGTCGAGCGTGCCGCGCTGCGCGAGGTGGCGGTCCACCTCCATGCGCAGCGCTGAGCCGGCATCGGCCACATAGGCGTACCAGACCGCATAGCTCATCGGATGCAAGGCGGCCGACTGGCGCGACATCAGCGGCAAGGCCTGGCGCAGCAGCTCGGTGCTGCGCTCGGGAGTGTGTGGGTACTGCATGACTGCTCGGAAGTACGACAGGGGTCCAACCCGACCACTGCAACGCGGCGCATTGCGCGCCGTGCCGGCTGCGGGATCGACCGTTGGCGTATCTTCGGCAGCCTGTGCCGGTGCTGAAGACCGCCGCCCGGCTGCTGCCACCGATCAGGTGTCAACTGGAGCACACCATGCCCCTTGCATCACGCCGCATCGTCCTGTGCGCGGCCCTGCTGGCCGCGGCCCTGGGCCCGGCCGCCGCACAGCCGACCCTGCCCGCGGCCTACGCCGGCCCGCTGTTCGACGCCCACCTGCACTACAACGAAGAGGCCTGTGCGCTGGGCGCCGACTGCCCCTACCCGGTGGCCGAGGTGCTGGCGATGATGCAGCGGGCCGGCGTGCGCGCGGTGGTGGCCAACAGCCGGCCCAACGGCGGCACCCGGTCGCTCGCCGCGGCCACCGCCGCCACGCGCGCGGCCGGCGTCACCGTGGTGCCCTTCGTGCGCCTGTACCGCAACCGCGCCGACTACACCGGCTGGTTCGCCGACGAGAGCATCGCCACCATGGTGCAGCAGGAGCTGGCCACCGGCACGCAGGCCGGCCCCTACCGCGGCCTGGGCGAGTTCCACCTCTACGACAGCCGCCATGCCGACGGCCCCATCGCCCGCCGCCTGATGCAGCTGGCCCAGGCGCGTGATCTGGTGGTGCTGGCGCATGTCGACGACGAGGCCATCGAGCGCCTGATGGCCCATGCGCCGCGCACGCGCCTGGTGTGGGCGCACACCGGCATCGGCGGCGTGCCGGTGGCGCGTGTGCGGGCACTGCTGCAGCGCCATCCCACGCTGATGGGCGAGCTCTCCTACCGCCCCGGCCTGACCGATGGCGATGGCCGCCTCAGTGCCGACTGGCTGGCCCTGCTGGGCGAGCACAGCGAGCGCTTCCTGATCGGCTCTGACACCTGGGTGAACGCGCGCTGGAGCGCCTACGAGGCGCTGATGGCCGAGGCCCGGCGCTGGCTCGGCAGCCTGCCGCCCGAGGCCGCCCGGCGCATTGCCTGGGGCAATGGCGCGCGCCTGTTCGGTCTGGCCGAGCCGCCATGAAAACGGCCGGCATGAAGCCGGCCGTGCATGCAGGTGATGCAGCCCCGGTGCCTCGCCCAGCGAGGCCCGGGCCCGCGCCTCACTTGAGGTGCGAGTTGATCAGCTTGGTCATCTCGAACATCGACACCTGGGCCTGCTTGAAGATCTCCTTCAGCTTGGCGTCGGCATTGATCATGGTCTTCTTGACCTGGTCCTGCAGCTTGTTCTTCTTGATGTATTCCCAGACCTTCTTGGTGACCTCGGTGCGCGGCAGCGGCTTGTCGCCGATCACGGCAGCCAGGGCCGCGCTGGGGGTCAGGGCCTTCATGAAGGCGGCGTTCGGCGTGCGCTTCTTGGCAGCGACCTTCTTGGCCGGAGCGGCAGCCTTCTTCACCGGGGCGGCGGCCTTCTTGGCGGGCGCGGCCTTCTTCGCGGGAGCGGCGGCCTTCTTGGCCGGGGCCGCCTTCTTCGCGGGTGCTGCGGCCTTCTTCGCCGGAGCCGCCTTCTTGGCCGGAGCGGCCTTCTTCGCAGTTGCCATTTGGATGCTCTCCATCACGTGAGTGGTTGATGTGCCGTGGCCTGGGTCGGGGGTTGCGTGAACCCGCGCTTCTCTCTGTGGCCTGCAGCAGCATGAATGGTACTGCCACCCCATGGGGCTGAGAAGCTGTTTTCCCTCGTAAAACCCGCTTTCCGCCTGCGTGGCAAGCCCTTTTGTCGCCCCCAGGCATCACCTGGGCACCACAGGGTGCATCCAGGCTGCGGGAATCATACGGTCACCCGTATCAAGCACGGGCTGTCGCGCAGGGCCTTGCATGCCGCAGCCATGGCCCGGGCGCTATGCTCGCGGCCATGATGAAGCTGCTTGTGCGATGGATGCTGCTGGCCGCAGCGCTGCTGCTGGTGGCGCACCTGTACCCCGGTGTCATGGTGGCCAGCTTCGGTGCGGCCATGGTGGCGGCGCTGGTGCTGGGCCTGCTGAACACGCTGGTGCGGCCGCTGCTGGTGGTGCTGACCTTTCCGGTCACGCTGATCACGCTGGGGCTGTTCCTGTTCGTGATCAACGCGCTGATGTTCTGGTCGGCCGCCGGTGTGCTGGAGGGCTTCAACGTCGCGGGCTTCGGCGCGGCGCTGATCGGCTCGCTGATCTACAGCCTGTGCGGCATGGTGATCGACGTGGCCATGGAGCGCCTGTTCAACCGCACGGAGTACTGACGGGCCCGTGCCCGCAGCGGCCGGGCTGGCGCACGAGCTGCGCCGCCTAGTCGTGCAGGTTGCTCTCGCCGTTGTCGGGGCGGTTGCCGCGCTGGCCTTGCTGCTGCTCGGCCAGCAGCTGGCGGCGCTGGCCCTGCAGGTCGCGCAGGCGCGCGTCGATCACCGATGACTCGATGAAGTCCTGATCGGCCTGGCCGCTGCGCGCCAGCTGCTGGCCGGCGCGCAGGCGGTCGATGGCGCCTTGCAGATTGCCCAGTGCGGCCTGGGCCTCGGCCTCGGCGCGCACGGCGCGCAGCTTCAGGCCCTGACGGTCGGCGGTCTGGCCCATCAGCTGCCAGGCACTGCTGTCGTGGCGGTGCTCGGCCAGCCAGGTCTGCAGCGCCTCGGCACTGGCGCGCAGGCCGGCCGTGTGGCCCTCGGCCAGTGCCAGGCGCGCCCGCAGCAGCAGGCTGCTGCGGCTGCCGTCGGCCGAGTCGGGCAGCAGGGCCTGGCGCGCCGCCGGCAGATCGGCACGCGCCAGCGCCACTTCGGCGGCCAGCTGGCGCAGGTCGCGTGCGGTGGTGATGTCCAGCGTGCCGGCCGGTGCGCCGGCTTGCAGCCCGGCCAGCAGCTGCACGGCGCGCTCGGCGCGTGCAAAGTCGCGCAGCTGGGTGGAGGCCAGCGCCGCCCCGCTGGCCGCCGCCAGGCGTTCGGCCAGCGGCACGCCGGGCTCGGCGGCGCGGCGGTCCAGGTCTTGCAGCCGCCGCAGGGCCTGCACCGAGGCATCCATCAGCACGCGGGCGCGGGCCTGCATCAGCATGTGCCGCAGCGTCGGCGGCGGCAGCGCGACGCTGCCATGGGTCTCGACGCGCTGGCGCGCCTCGCCGATGCGGTCCACCGTGAGCGGGTGGCTGCGCAGGTAGGGGAAGCCGCCGCTGTCGTTCAGGCGGTTGGCCTGGTCGAGCTTGTCGAACATGGCGGCCATGCCCGAGGGCGCGAAGCCGGCATCGGCCATCAGCGCGAAGCCGTTGCGGTCGGCCTCGCGCTCCATGTCGCGCGAGAAGTTCAGCTGCGCCTGCACCATGGCCGCCTGGCCGCTGGCAATGGCCGCCTGGGCCACGTCGGCATTGCCGGTGCGTCCGGCCACCAGCAGGCCCAGCAGCATGGCCGCCAGGCCCAGCGAGCTGCTGCGCGAGCCCGAGCTGACGCTGCGCGCGATATGGCGCTGCGTGACATGCGAGAGCTCGTGCGCCAGCACCGAGGCCAGCTCGTCGGGGCTGCTGGTCATGGCGATCAGGCCCAGGTGCACGCCCACATAACCCCCCGGCAGCGCAAAGGCATTGACGCTGCGGTCACGCACCAGGAAGGCCTCATACGGGAACAGCGTGGCCGTGTCCACGCCGATGTCGCCGCGCGCCTGCGCGGCTTTCACCAGCGGTTGCCAGATCGACTGCACATAGCCCAGCAGCACCGCGTCATCCAGGTAGTCGGGGTCGCGCCGGATCTCGCGCATCACCTGGTCGCCCACGCGCTTCTCGGTGCTGAGGCCGAACTCGTCGGAGGCGGACTCGCCCAGCGCTGGCAGGCGCAGCGGCGGGGCCGTGGCCGGCCCGCCCTGGGCCAGCAGCGGCGGGCTGCCGATCAGCGCCAGCCCGGCCGCGAGCAGCAGGCACAGCGGGCGCAGGCGCAGGCGCGGGCCATGGGCGCGGTGCCGCAAGCGCGTGGCGCCGGTGGCTGGGGAGGGGGCAGGGCGGCGTGCGGGTTGGGCGTTCAAGCGGTGGCCTCGGTTTGGCGGCGCGGCCTGGGGCCGGCGCCTGCGCCGGCACGACGCCCCGGCGGGCGGCATGCAGTGCGGTCCGGCGCCTGCTGCCGGCAGGGCTTGGACTCGCCTGCGGCCGCCGGGTTCTGTTCACCTATCATCGCACCCCTTCATTGCCCGTCCGTTGCGCGAGCCGCGGGCGCGCCGCCTTCACCGCCACGCCCGAGAACCGCCGCCGATGAGCTCGCCGCTGACCCACTTCGATGCCCAGGGCCAGGCCCACATGGTGGACGTGGCTGCCAAGACCGAGACGCACCGCGTGGCGCGTGCGGAGGGCTGCATCCGCATGCTGCCGGCCACGCTGGCGCTAATTGCCGCCGGCACGGCGAAGAAGGGCGACGTGATCGGCATTGCGCGCATCGCCGCCATCCAGGCGGCCAAGCGCACCGCCGAGCTGGTGCCGCTGTGCCATCCGCTGCCGCTGACGCGCGTGGCGGTGGACTTCCGGCTCGACGAGGCGGCCAGCGCCGTGCACATCGAGGTGACGGCCGAGACCGTGGGGCGCACCGGTGTGGAGATGGAGGCCCTGACCGCCGTGCAGGTGGGCCTGCTCACCGTCTACGACATGTGCAAGGCGGCCGACCGCGGCATGGAGATGACCGGCATCCGCCTGGTCGAGAAGCAGGGCGGCAAGAGCGGGCACTGGGTGGCCGGGGCCTGAGCCAGGCGGCGTCGCCCCGCGCCGGGTTCAGCGCGCTGCGCGGGCCGCTGCGGTGTAGTCGCGCCAGGACGGCGCAGGCTCGGGCGGCTGGCACGGAAAGGCGGGCGCCGCGTCGCCGGTGCAGGGTGCAAAGAAGTCGTCCGCCTCGGGGTTGTCGAACTCGCGCAGACGTGCCGCCACGCCACGCGACAGTTCGGTCTGCCCCTGATCATGCAGGTGCTGGGCCCAGGCGATCATCAGCCGCGTGTCCAGCAGCGAGTGCGTGCCGCGCGCCAGACCCAGTGCGCGCGCCGCAGCCGGCACCTCGTTGGTGGCGGCCGCATAGTCGGCATGGTGAGCGAACAGCAGGCTGCGCTGGCCCTGACCGATGCGCTCGGCCAGCGAACTGCTGCCCGAGGGTGGCGCGTAGATCACGACCACGCTGCGATAGTCGAGCACGGCCAGCGCGCCGCCCAGGGTCATGGCCAGGCCCAGGCCCAGTCCCAGCGTGGCGGCCCAGGGCCGGGCCGGCGGGCACGCGGCGGGATCGGGCGTGCCGCCAGCCACCGCCGACGCAGGCCCGGCCAGGCCCAGCATCCAACCCCAGGCAAAGGCCGTGGGCAGCAGGAAGTAGGCGTACCACAGCGGGTACTCCACCATGCTGTGCAGCCCGGCCAGCAGCACCAGCACCAGCGCGGCGCGCCCGGCACTGCCTGCAGCGGCCGGCGCCGCCAATGCGCGCCGGGCCCCCTGCCACAGCGCCCAGCCCAGCAAGGCCAGCACCAATGTGGCCAGAGGCAGCCCCAGCTCCACGGCCAGCTGCAGCGGCAGGT
>CAYPDO010000147.1:0-8929 GCA_964409495.1 uncultured Bordetella sp. | reverse complement strand
CCCACCCCCACCCGAATGGAGACGGTCCCCATGCGCGACTACCTGAAGTTCTACATCGATGGTGCCTGGGTCGATCCCGCCGTGCCCCGCACGCTGGACGTGATCAACCCCGCCACTGAAAGCCCGGCCGGCCGCATCTCGATGGGCTCGGCCGAGGACGTGGACCGCGCCGTGCGCGCCGCGCGCCGCGCCTTCGCGAGCTTTTCGCACACCACGGTGGCCGAGCGCGTGGCCCTGCTCGAGCGCGTGATCGCCGAGTACAAGAACCGCTATGCCGACATGGCGGCGGCCATCACCGAGGAAATGGGCGCGCCCGCGATGCTGGCGCAAAAGGCCCAGGCCGCGATGGGCATCGGCCACCTGCAGACCGCGCTGGCGGTGCTGAAGGACTACCACTTCGAAGAGCAGCGCGGCAGCACGCTGATCCGCAAGGAGCCGATCGGCGTGTGCGGCCTGATCACGCCCTGGAACTGGCCGGTCAACCAGATCGCCTGCAAGGTGGCGCCGGCGCTGGCCACCGGCTGCACCATGGTGTTGAAGCCCAGCGAGATCGCGCCGTTCTCGGCCCAGGTGTGGACCGAGATCCTGCATGCCGCGGGCGTGCCAGCCGGCGTGTTCAACCTGGTCAACGGCGACGGGCCCACGGTGGGCGCGGCGATCAGCAGCCACCCCGAGGTGGACATGGTGTCTTTCACCGGCAGCACGCGGGCCGGCGTGGAGGTGGCGCGCAACGCCGCGCCCACGGTCAAGCGCGTGCACCAGGAACTGGGCGGCAAGTCGCCCAACATCCTGCTGCCCGATGCCGACTTCCAGCGCGCCGTGACGGCCGGCGTGAAGAGCGTGATGAGCAACTCGGGCCAGAGCTGCAATGCGCCGACGCGCATGCTGGTGCCCAACAGTCGCATGGACGAGGTGCTGGCCATTGCCAAGGCCGCCGCCGAGGGCGTGACCGTGGGCGACCCCGCCAGCGGCGCCAGCATCGGGCCGGTGATCTCGGCCGCCCAGTGGGACAAGATCCAGACGCTGATCAGCAAGGGCCTGGACGAAGGCGCCACGCTGGTGGCCGGCGGCCCCGGCAAGCCGGCCGGGCTGGAACGCGGCTACTACGTCAAGCCCACCGTGCTGGGCCGCGTGAACAACCAGATGACCGTGGCGCGCGAGGAGATCTTCGGCCCGGTGCTCACCATCCTGGGCTACGACACGGTGGACGAGGCCGTGGCCATCGCCAACGACACGCCCTACGGCCTGGCCGCCTATGTGTCAGGCGGCGATGCCGAGCAGGTGCGCCAGGTGGCCGGCCGCCTGCGCGCCGGGCAGGTCAACCTGAACAGCTCGGCCCCCGACCTGATGGCGCCGTTTGGCGGCTACAAGCAATCGGGCAACGGCCGCGAGTGGGGCGAGCATGCGTTCGGCGAGTTCCTGGAAGTGAAGGCGGTGCTGGGTTGGGCCAAGTAGGGCACCCGGCGCCGCGAGTACGCGACGCCACCCGCCGAGCGGGTGCGGGCCGACTTGGGGCGGCCCGGCGTTCGGCCCGCGCTCCGACAAACGCCTCGCGCCTCGCGCGACAATCCGGCGGCGCCCACGGGCGCCGTTTTCGTTTTCCACCTCCGGATTCCCCATGAGCCACCTCATCGTCCACGGCGGCCGCCCGCTGCGGGGCAGCATCACCCCCTCGGCCAACAAGAACGCCGTGCTGCCGGTGCTGTGCGCCACGCTGCTGACCACCGAGCCGGTGGTGCTGCACCGCGTACCCGACATCACCGACGTGCGCAAGCTGCTGGCCTTCTTCCGCGAACTGGGCTCGACCGTCGAGCTCGACGAGGCCACGCGCACGCTGCGCCTGCAGCACGGCGCGCAGATGCGTGCCGACGACGTGCGCCTGCCGGTGGGCATGCGCTCGTCGATCATGCTGGTGCCGGCGCTGCTGCACCGCTTCGGCCAGGCGCGGCTGGAAGACGACGTGACCGGCTGCACGCTGGGCGTGCGCGAGGTCGATCCGCACATCGAGGTGTTCCGCGCCTTCGGGGCCGAGGTGACGCTGGCGCCCGGCGCGGTGCAGATCCGCGGCGCCCAGCGCTTCACCGCCACCCGCCACTGGCTGGACTACGCCTCGGTCACCACCACCGAGAACTTCGCGCTGTGCGCGGTGGTGGCCCAGGGCCGCTCGCAGCTCACCAACGCCGCCTGCGAGCCGCATGTGCAGGAGTTCTGCAGCTTTCTGTCGGCCATCGGCGCGCGCATCCAGGGCAACGGCGGCTCGCAGCTTGAGATCGACGGCGTCGACCAGCTCGGCGGCACGGAATTCACCTTCACCGACGACTTCCACGAGGTGGCCACCTTCCTGGCGCTGAGCGCGATCACGCAAGGCGACGTGGTGGTGCGCAACGGCGCGGCGGCGCAGTTCCCGCTGCTGGACCGCACCTTCGCCAAGTTCGGCGTCGAGATCGAGCACCGCGACGGCTTCAGCCGCGCCCATGTGGCCGGGCCGATGAAGGTGAAGCCGCCGTTCACCACCAACATCTTGCAGAAGGTGGAGGCCGCGCCCTGGCCCTATGTGCCGGCCGACCTGCTGCCGATCTTCGTGGCGCTCGGCGTGCGCGCCGAGGGCTCGGTGATGTTCTGGAACAAGGTGTACGAAGGCGCGCTGGGCTGGAGCGCCGAGCTCAGCAAGTTCGGCGCGCATGCCGTGCTGTGCGATCCGCACCGCCTCATCGTCTACGGCGGCAAGCCGCTGAACCCGGCCACCGTGGAAAGCCCGTACATCATCCGCGTGGCCATCGCGCTGTTCATGCTGGCCGCCAGCATCCCCGGCAAATCCACCATCCTGAACGCGCTGCCGATCCGCCGCGCGCACCCGCGCTTCGTCGAGAACCTGAATGCGCTGGGGGCGGCGGTGGAGTGGGTGGCGGAGGAGTAGGCGGCGCCCGCGCTCAATCCAGCGCCCCCACCACCATGCCCGCCGCGGCCAGGCGCTGCGCCAGCACCAGGCCCAGGCCGGTGGCCGGGGTGAGCACACCGCCCAGGTCGGGGCCGCCCGGCAGATCCTGGCGTTGCAGCGCCAGTGCCAGCGCGGCTTCACAGACGAACACCGTGGTGGCGCGGTTGCCGGGGTCGCCGCGACCGGCAATGCGGCCGCGCAGCTGCTGGCCGCTGGCGGTGCGGCCGATCAGGTCGCAGCAGAAGCTGCCGCCATCCATGGCCGCGGGGCTGGGGCCCTCGCCCGGCGCCCGGGCCAGGCGGCGGGCCAGCGTGCGGGCCGGCGCCCATTGCAGTGCCGCGGCGCCCGCGGCCAGGCCCAGCGTGGCGCCACCGGCCATCAGCGCGGCCTGCGGGCCGCGGCCGTAGCGCAGCCACTCCTGGTAGCGCCAGCCGGGCTGGCAGGCGGCATCGCCAGCGGCCTGCAGCAGGGCCACGCTGCGGCGCACCACGCGGGTGTTGATCGGGCCCATCACGAACGGGCCGACCCAGGCGTCGAAATCCTCGTCGTGCCGCGGCAGCACCGGATCGGCGGCCTGCGACAGCGCATCGGCCGGCACCGGCCCGGCCGGGTTGAGCAAAAAGGGCTGGGCGGCCAGTGCCGCCTGGCCGCTGTCCAGCAGGTGCAGGGCCGAGGCCAGCGTGCCGCCATTGAGCCCGCCGCGCAGCCGGTGGCAGGCCTTGATCTCGACGCAGGGCTCGCCATGGCGGTGCCACAGCGCCTGCGCCACCAGCCAGGCGCCCAGGTCGGACGGCACCGAGTCGAAGCCGCAGCAGGGGATGATGCGCGTGCCGTCGTGCGCGGCGCGCCGGTGGTGGGCATCGATCAGGCCGCGCACCCAGGGCGTCTCGCCGGTGATGTCGACATAGTGCGTGCGCTGTGCCACGCAGGCCGCCACCAGGCCGGTGCCCACGCGCGCGAACGGCCCGGCGGTGCTGAGCACCACGCCAGCGTCGGCGGCCAGCGCCGCCAGCGCGCGCGTGTCGTCGGCGGCCACGGCCACGATGCCGGCGCCCGCCGCTGCCGCGCCGCCCGCGGCCACCACCGCGTCGCGCACCGCCAGCAGCCGCGGTGCCGAGCGCCCGGCCAGCGCCCAGCGCAGGCCCGGCGGCGCATGGGCCGCCAGATAGGCCACGGTCTGGCGCCCGACGAAGCCGGTGGCGCCGTACAGCACCAGGTCAAACCGGCGCGGCGCACTGGGGTGCGAGTGGCGGGAGCGGGCCATGGCTCAGCGGCAGCAACGGGTCATGTCATCCGGCGCATCACCGCGCCGCTGACCCGGCGCAGCAGCCACTTGGGTGCGGCGCGGCCGGCCAGGATGGCGGCCAGGTTCAGCGTGCCGGGCACGCGGATCACCTCGCCGGCCAGGCAGGCCTCGTAGCCCTCGGCAGCCACCGCCTCGGCACTGCCCACCACAAAATCGGGCAGGCGCGTGTGCAGCGCCTCGCTGGCCTGCTGTGCCTGCTCGAGCATGCCGGTGGCCGTGATGCCGGGGCACAGCGCGGTGACGGTCACGCCCGTGCCCTTCAGCTCCTCGGACAGCGATTCGGTCAGCGACAGCACATAGGCCTTGGTGGCGGCGTACACCGCCAGCTGCGGCACCGGCTGGAAGGCGGCGATCGAGGCCACGTTGAGCACCCGACCCTGGCCACGCCGCACCATGGCCGGCACGAACTGGGCCAGCATCTCGGTCAGGCCGGCCACATTCAGCCCGATCAGCGCGCGGTGCGCGTCGGCCAGCTGCCCGCTGAAGGGCCCGTGCGCCAGCAGGCCGGCGTTGTTGACCAGCACGTCGATGCGGCGGCGCGCGCGGCGCAGGCGGGCGGCCAGCGCCGCGGGTGCCTCGGGCCGTGCCAGATCGGCCGGCTCGGCCCAGGCGCGAATGCCGTGCTCGGCGGCCAGGGCCTGGGCCAGGGCCTGCAGCGGCGCGGCGCGGCGCGACACCAGCACCACATGGAAGCCGCCACGCGCAAAGCAGGCCGCCAGCGCGGCACCGATGCCCGACGAGGCGCCGGTGATCAAGGCCGTCTGGCCGTGGCCGGGTCTGTCCTGGCGCATGGATGTGGGTCCTCCCTGGGGCGCAGCAACCCATCGCCACGCCGACGCGGCCATTCTGCATGCGACGCGGGCCGCCCGCTCAGGCCATGGCGGGCATGGCCGCGCCCGCGCTCAGGCCGGCGGTGGCGCGGCGGGCAGCTCCAGCGTGAACAGCGCCCCCCCTTCGGGCGCATTGGCCGCGCTGAGGTGGCCGCCATGGCGCTCGACGATGCCGTAGCTGATCGACAGGCCCAGGCCGGTGCCGGTGCCCACCGGCTTGGTGGTGAAGAAGGGGTCGAACACGCGGCCCAGGTGCTCGGGCGCGATGCCCGGGCCGTTGTCGCGGCAGTGCAGCTGCACGCGCTCGCTGGCGGCCTGCAGCGTGATCCACAGCGCGGGCGGGCTGGCGCCGTGGCCGCTGGCGGCGTCGTAGGCGTTCTGCACCAGGTTCATCAGCACCTGCAGCAGCTGGCCGGCATGGCCGCTCACCCAGCACGCCAGGCCGGGCTGCCAGTGCACCTCGAACTGCGGCGCCGTGCCCTTGCACACCCAGTGGATGGCGCGCTCGATGACGCCGTTCAGGTCGACCAGGCCACGCTCCTCGCGGTCCACCGCCGAGAAGCGCTTGAGGCCCTGCACGATGTCGGCGGTGCGCTTCGCGCCTTCCAGCGTGCCGTCCATCAGCGAGGGCAGGTCGGCCAGCAGGTGGTCGATGCGCAGCTTGGTACGCAGCCTGGCCTGCTCGCTCTCGGGCAGGCCGCCGTGCACGGCATCCAGGTAGGTGCGCAGCCGCTCGGAATAGCGCTGCAGCGCATGCACATTGCCCAGCACGAAGCTGATCGGGTTGTTCAGCTCGTGTGCCACGCCAGCCACCAGGCGGCCCAGCGAGGCCATCTTCTCGCTGTGCAGCAGCTGCTGCTGGGTGCGCTTCAAGGCCTCGTGGGCCTCGCGCAGCTGGTGGTAGGCGCGCTTGATCTCGGCCATCGGCCGGCCCACGAAGACCAGGCCCACGCGCCGGCCGCGCGCATCGCGCCGCGGCGTGCAGTTGAAATCCACCGGCACGGCCTGGCCCTGGGCGTCGAGCAGGTCCACCTCGATCACGGTGCCGCCGGTCAGGCCCGACTTCTGCAACGCGGGCGTGTCCAGCACATGGCGCAGGCGCGCGCGGCTGGTTTCGTCGGCCAGCAGGTCGGTGATGCGCGTGCCACGCAAGGCGGCCTCGTCGCGGCCCACCAGCTCGCCGAGCGCGGCATTGATCTCCTCGATCTCGCCGGCCTCGTTGCAGGCCACCAGCACATCGCTCATCGCCGACAGCAGGCTGAAGATGAACTGCTGGCTCTGCTCGAGCTCGGCGTTCTTCTGCTCCAGCGCGATCTCGTCGGCCACCAGCTGGCTGTAGGTCTCGTCCATCTTCTGGATCACGTCCAGCCAGGTGGTCTCGTCCACCGCACCGTCCAGGTCCAGCGGCGGCAGCGTGGGCAGTGCGCGGTGGGTGTCTTTCATCGCGCCGGGGTCAATGCACGGTGCAGACCATGCAGGGGTCGAAGCTGCGCACGATGTGCTGCACGGCCACCGGCGTGGCCTCGCCGGGCTGCACCGGCGCGCCGTCGAGCGCAGCCTCCAGCGCACCGGGTGTGCCGGCCGCGTCGCGCGGCGAGAAGTTCCAGCTGGTGGGCGCCACGATCTGGTAGCCGGCGATGCGCCCGCGCTCCACGCGCAGCCAGTGGCCCAGCGCACCGCGTGCGGCCTCGGTGAGGCCCACGCCCTCGGCCTCGTCGGGCAGCGGCTGGCTCACGCAGAAAGGCTCGCGTGGCTGGATGGCGGCCAGCCAGCCGGCCATCATCGGCACCACGCGCGCCAGCTCGATCAGCCGCGCCAGCACACGCGTATACACCGTGCCGCCGCAGCGCGCCACGGCCGCGCGCACCAGCGGCTGGCCGCTGGCCAGCTGGCGCGCGATGGCGCCGGTCTCCACCACCTGGCCGGCCAGGCGCGGCGCCTTGTTCCAGGTGTAGGCGCCGGGCTTGTCGGCATCGGGCTGCGTGAGGCCCATGGCCGGATGGCGCTGCACGTGGCCGCCATCGGCCAGCCAGGCGTGGCTGACGTCCTCGGTGATGCTGTTCAGCGCCAGCGGCTGCAGGCGGCCCTCGGCGGCGTGCCACAGGCCGCGGGCCAGCGCGAAGTCGCCCTCGGGCTGGGCATAGGCGCCATAGCTCAGGTAGCGCCCCGGGCCGGGGCCCAGGTGGTCGAAGCCCAGGTCGGCGGCGGCGGTGAGAAACAGGCGCAGGTCACCGCGCTGCGGGTCGGCCGCATGCCAGGCCTGCAACGCGGCTTCGTCCGGCAGGGCGGCCACCTCGGCCAGTGGCGCGCCGAACAGCGTGCCTTCCAGAAAGCCCTGGAACTCACGCAGCCGGGCCAGCAGGCGCAGGCGCTCGGCCGCGTCGATGGCACGCGTGCTGCCGCCCGGCTGCAGGCTGTGGGTGTGCGGCCAGCGTCCGCCCAGCGTGCCCAGGATCTCGAACCAGCGCTGGCGTGCCGACACCGCCGCACGCGCATGCGCACCGGCCCCGGCGGCAAAGCGCCGCTGCACCTCGGCAAACCACGGGTGCGCGGCATACACCGGCCGGGTCAGGTCGGGCATGAAGAACAGGTAGAAATGGGTCAGGTGGTCGGCCAGGTTTTCCACCGCCAGCATCAGGTTGAGTGCATGCGTGCCGTTGGGTGGCGCCTGAAGGCCTTGCGCATCGGCCAGCGCGCGCGCGGCCGCGGCCGATTGCGACACCGAGCAGATGCCGCAGATGCGCGGCACGATCACCAGCGCATCGTGCGGCGCACGGCCGGTGAGCATCTGCTCGAAGCCGCGGTACATCGGTGCATTGACCTCGGCGCGCGCGACGCGGCCCTCGGCCACATCCAGCCGCAGCTCCAGATCGCCCTCCACGCGGTTGAAGGGGCCGACGACGAGACGGGTGGTGTCGCTCACTTCAATCGGGTCTTCTTGACGGCGGGCGCCACCACCACATGGTCGGCCGTGGCGTTGTGCTTCACACGCCGCGGCGTGGCGCTCTTGCTGAGCGAGGCCAGGGCCACGAACCAGGCCTTGGGCATGTCAGTCGGCAGGCCGATCGGGATGCCGGCCAGCTTTGGCGTCAGGTGGTAGGGATGGCCGGGGTCCTGGAATCCCGGCTCGGTGCAGCTGATGCAGGCATAGCCGCCACGCGTGCAGCTGCCCTCGCCGTTCCACAGCCGGGTGTTGCAGTCGGCATGGGCCTGCGTGCCCTTGCAGCCCATGTGCTCCATCATGCAGCCCAGGTCAGACGGCTTCTCGGCGCTGGCCTTGAACTCGTAGTACTCGTTGCGCGTGCAGCCGTGGTGCACCAGCTGGTCGGCATAAAAGCGCGGCCGGCCCAGCGCATCGAGATCGTCCGCGCCGAACAGGCCGGCGGCCAGCGCCATCAGCGTGTCGAGCACCCAGCCGGGGTGCGTGGGGCAGCCGGCGATGTTGATCACCGGCAGGCCGCCGCGGGCGCGGAAATCGGCGCCCAGCAGGCCGCCGCGGTGGTCGTCCTCGTGCTGCAGGCCGCAGGCCTCGGTGGGGTTGGGGCCGGTTGCGGTGATGCCGCCCCAGGCGGCGCAGCTGCCCACGGCCAGCACATGCGTGGCCACGCCGGCCAGGCGCTGCACCCACTCGGTCATCGGCTTGCCGGTGCCGGCCAGCAGGTGGAAGCGGCCGGTGCCCTGCGGGCCGCGCAGCAGTGCGCCTTCGATGCACAGCGCATCCAGCGCCTGGCGGCCGGCAATGCAATCCTCCAGCAGCGTGACCAGCTCGTCGCCGCTGGCCAGTGACAGCGCCGGGTGCCACAGCATCTCGATGCCGTTGGCCGCCAGCATGGCGGGAAAGTCGGCCGTGTCGGC
>CAYPDO010000146.1:7401-8944 GCA_964409495.1 uncultured Bordetella sp. | reverse complement strand
GCGTCGGGCTTGGCATCGGCCAGCGCCTGCACCACGCTGCCGGCATCCAGCTTGCCCAGCGGCGGCGCCTGCTCGGCGACGAACTCCACATCGGGCTGCGCCGCCTTCAGCAAGGCCTTGAAGGTGGCCACCGCGCTCTGGCCGTATTCGTAGTTGGGGTACACCACGGCCCAGCGCTTCTTCTTCAGCTTGGCCGCCTCGGGCACCAGCATCGCGCTCTGCATGTAGGTGCTGGGGCGCAGGCGGAAGGTGTACTTGTTGCCGCTCTGCCAGACGATCTTGTCGGTCAGCGGCTCGCTGGCCAGGTAGAAGAACTTCTTCTGCTTGGCAAAGTCGGCCAGCGCCAGGCCGATGTTGGACAGGAAGCCGCCGGTCAGCACATCGACCTTCTCGCGCGAGACCAGCTCTTCGGCGGCGCGCACGGCATCGCCCGGGTTGCCGTTGTCGTCACGCGTGATCAGCTGCAGCTTGGCACCGTTGACGCCGCCGGCGGCATTGATCTCTTCCACGGCCAGCTCCATGCCCTTCTTGTAGGGCTCCAGGAAGGCGGGCTGCACCTTGTAGCTGTTGACCTCGCCGATCTTGATCACGCCCTGCGCGGCAACCGGACTGAGGGCGGCGGTGCCCAGCGTGGTGATGGCGGCAAGGGCGGCGGTGGCGATGAAGCTTCTGCGGAACATGGTCGGTATCCTCGACTGGAAGGGAGATGGGAACGATAGCCCGAAGTGGGTGGAACTCGGACGCGCGACGGGTGCGGCCCGGGGCTCAGCGCAGCCCGTCCTGGCCCTGGATCTCGTGCGCCTGCAGGCCGCCGACACGCGGCAGCGGCCGGCCGCTGTCGGTGACGGCCACCGCCACCACGATCTCGTCGGCGCGCGGCGCATCGCTGACACGCGCCTCGATGGCATCGAAATGGCTGCGCACGAAGGCGGCGTCCTTGTGGCCCAGCGGCACATCGATGGCCGTGCCCAGGCCGCCCAGCTTCTTGGCCGAGGGCACCAGTGCGGCGCCCTTTTCCACCGCCACGCGCAGCGGCGCGCCGAGCTTGGGATGCAGGATGGCCGCCGCATGCTCCAGCTCGCCGGCCTCGCCGACGATGGCCGCCTTGCCGTAGCTCTGCGCGGCGCCGGGCACGATGCCCAGCGCCTGCACGCACTTGGCGCCAAGCAGGCCGCCGAGCTCTTCACCGATGGCGATCAGCTCATCGAGGTTCTCGGCATAGCGGCCGGCACAGGGGTTGGCGATCACCGCGATGGCCAGCGCGCGGCGCGTGGGCGGGTTCACGTCGCGGCCCATCTCGCGGCGGGTTTCGTCGACCTGGACGACGAGCTTGCGGATCTGCACTTTCATCGATGTCATTCCAAACGCTCTCTGGTCGAACAGTGCGGCGCAAGCCAAGCGGCCGCCGCGGAGCCGGCTTCGCCGGGCTGCTGGGGGCGCCCCCTTGCGGGGGAGGCGCCGAAGGCGCATCGGGGGTGGGCCATGTCTAGCGTTGACCATCCCATTTGGCGATGGCGTCGGCGGCCAGGCCACCCACCCGGGC
>CAYPDO010000146.1:2928-7301 GCA_964409495.1 uncultured Bordetella sp. | reverse complement strand
AGCGTTGACCATCCCATTTGGCGATGGCGTCGGCGGCCAGGCCACCCACCCGGGCATGCACCCGCGCGCCGGTGCTCATGGCCAGGATCACGATCATCTCGTCGGGCCGCGGCGCGCCGGGCACGCGCACCTCGATGGCATCGAAATGGCTGCGCACATAGCTGGCGTTGATGTGGGTCAGCGGCACATCCAGCGTGCAGCCAGGGCCGCCCACCTTCTTGGTGCTGGGCACGATGGCCAGCGCATTGCCGCTCTGGCCACCGCTGGATTGCCCCTTGGCATAGGCCGCGGCATCGCCCTTCCAGCCCAGCAGCTCGCGCATGGCATAGCCGCCGGGCACATGCCACAACGCGCCATGCTCTTGCTCGCCGGCCGCGCCGATGATGGCGCCCTTGCCATAGCCCTGGATGCCGGATGCCGGCACGGCCATGGCTGCCAGCAGGCGTCTCGCCAGATCCAGGCCCACCGGGTTCAGGGCCTCCATCATCGGCAGGATGTCGGCCTCGTAGCGGCCCGCGTACGGGTTGGTCAGCACGGCGGCGATGCTGCCGCGGCGCAGGGGCTGGGCGGCGCGCGGCCCGCCCTCGTGGAAGATGTCTTCCACGCTGGTGATCACGCGGCGGATGTCGATCAGGCTCATGTCAACTCGTTTAGCAATTACTGAACCAAGGCGTCAGTCGACGCACTGTAGCGGCTGGATTTCGGCGGTCTGAGCGAGGGAACCCTGACACACCAGGGCCGCCGCCGCGATCAGGCCCTGGCGCTGCAGCGCCTGCGCGCAGCGCAGGCCATCAACCAGCGCCTGCTGCACCAGCGCGGGTGGCAACGGCGGCACATCCAGCGTCACCAGCCGTTCGCCCAGGTCGGTGTCGTCGCGCTGCGTGTTCGCCGGCCGGCGCACGATGGCCGGATGGTCCACATCCACCGCGTTGGCGATGATGGTGGCCGCCGCATCGGCCTGGGCGGCGGTGGCCGCCAGCACGGTGACGCTGTCGGCCACGCCCAGCGAGAAACTGCGCCCGCGCCAGCCGCTGGTGGCCACACCGCGCACTGCCTGGTGCGCATGCACCGTGAAGCGGCCATCCACCGTGCCCTGCCCCGCCACGGTGCGCGCGGCCGCCGCGGCATCGAAGCGCGCCAGATCGCTGTACAGCCCTACCGTGGCCGACGCGCCGGCCGCCAGGTGCAGCGCGATGTCGCCGCCGTTGTTGACCCAGGCGCGCGTGATGCCCGGACGCTGGTAGGCGGCGACGATCTCCTGGGCCACCGCCCCGGCCACCGCCGCCATCGGCGTGATGTAGCGGCGCGCGGCATAGGGGCTGCAGGCCGCCACCATGCGCCGCGCCACGGCGCCCTGCAGCTGCGGCGGCGCATCGGGCCGCAGCGGGAGGCGCAGCAGCGCCAGCTCGGCCACCAGTTCACCCAGCAGCGGCTGGAATCGCGCCCAGGCCGCCGCATGCGCCGCGGCAATGGCCGCAGGCTCGCCCTCGGCGGCGATGACCAGGTCGATCGGCCCATGCTGCAGGTGCCAGCGGCCATCGGCCAGCGCGGCGCGGGTGGCGCCGGTCACGGGCCGAGCCTCCGGTCACGGCGTGACCACCTCCCCAGCGGACGACGGGCCCCGCCTGCGGGCGGCCGGGCGGCGTGGCTCATCCGAGCAAGGGCCCGCTGGCCAGCGGCCAGGCATTGGCCGGGCCGGGGGCGATGGCCTGCCGCGCGCCGGGCGCGCCATCGCGGTGCCAGCCACCGGTGGCCAGCACCTGGGCCAGCGGCCGCACATAGGCCATGTGACCGCCCAGCGCCTGGTAGTCGCTGGCGCGCATGCTGAACTCGATGGGCGCCACGATGGCCGGCGTGGGCACCGTGCCGAAGCTGTTGGCCGGCATGCGCGTCACGTCCACCATCACCGTGATGCCGCCGCCCGGCCACACATAGGCCGGCGCGCCGCCGCAGCTGACATTGACGATGGCCTGCTTGATCGCGCGTGTCAGGCGCACCGGGTTGTCGGTCACGCCGGCGCGCAGGCTGCCGCCGGCACCGCCGATGAACAGCACGGTGCACAGCGCCGGCTCGCAGTTCTCGCCGATGCGCTCGACGATGCTGCGCGCCGCGGCGGGCATCTCGGCCGGCTGCGGCCGCAGCGCCTCGTCCAGCACGTACCAGGCGGCATGCTCGCCAGTGGTGCTGGTGAACAGCACGCGCTGGCCGGGCCAGGCCACCCCGGCCTCCCAGCCGTCGACGATGGCCAGCGGATCGCTCAGATCGGTGCCGCCCCAGCCGGTGCCAGGCTTGGCCACCTGGAACCAGCGCCCCGGCGTGCTCTTGCGGCCACGCACCTGCAGGCCCGAGGGCCGCATCTGCAGGCAGCGGCCGGCCTGGTGCTCGGTGAGCACGCCGGTGATGTGGTCGTCGACCACCACCACCTCGTCGGCCACGCCCTTGAACTGCTCGGCAAAGATGCCCACCGTGGCCGAGCCGCAGCCCACGCGCATGCGCGTCTCGGGCACGCCGTTGACGATGGGCGCCCGGCCGGCCTGCACCACCAGCGTGGCGCCGCCATCGATGCTGAGCTCCATGGCCTGCTGGTTGCCCAGCGCCTGCATCATCTCCACGGTGACGCGGCCCTCCTTCTTGCTGCCGCCGGTGATGTGGTGCACCCCGCCCAGGCTGAGCATCTGCGAGCCGTATTCGGCGGTGCTGACGTGCCCCACCACCTCGCCCTTGCAGCGCACATTGGCCTGCTCGGGGCCCAGCCAGCGGTCGGTGTCGATCTTCAGCTTCAGGCTGCAGTAGCTGAAGATGCCCTCGGTGACCACGGTGACCATGTCCACGCCGCGCAGCTGCGAGCCCACGATGAAGGGCGCGGGCTTGTAGTCGGGGTAGGTGGTGGAGGCGCCGACCGCGGTGACGAACCAGCGCTCGCCATCGGGCAGCGGCTCGGCGGCGGCGGCCTCGCCAGCCGGCGCGGCCGTCGCACCGGCCGGCGGATGCGTCGGTGCCTCGGCCAGGAAGGGCACCAGATCACCCACCGCCCCGGCCGCCAGGCGCCGGTCGACGATCAACACCGGATCCACGCGCACCAGCGTGCCACCCTGGTTGGCGTAGCGGTCGCAGGCGCCGGGCTTGCCCTCGCTGATCTGGCACAGCACCGGGCAGGCGTTGCACTCGATCTTGTGCGCGGCCATCTTGTCGTTGCGCGGCGCGGCGCGCCAGTCGGCACGCGCGGCCGGCGGCTCTTGCGCGGCGGGCACGGCGGGCATGTCGCCCAGGCCGTCGGTCTTGGTGTGCTCGTGGTCAGACATGGTGCCGAACCTGGTGCATGTGGCCCTGCGCTGGCGCAAAACCGACCCGATCAGGGAAACCCCGGGTCTGAGGCAAAATGCGGAGCTGCATCGCGCGCCGGCCTTTCATGTAGTGCCTGCTTAACGTTTGATGTAGCCGATGCTACATTCATCGCAGCAGGTGGTGCAAGCCGCGTGCCCGCCGCGCGCCCGGCACCGGACGCGGCACGTTCGTTGCACACACCTCCACCGTCGCCTCCGTCACACGCAGCACAGCACCATGAGCGCCTTCCACGAAGAAAAGGTCCTGACCGTTCACCACTGGACGGACCGCCTGTTCTCCTTCACCACCACGCGCGACCCCGCGCTGCGTTTCTCGAACGGCCACTTCACGATGATCGGCCTGCGCGTCAACGGCAAGCCGCTGCTGCGCGCCTACAGCGTGGCCAGCGCCAACTACGAGGAGACGCTGGAGTTCCTGAGCATCAAGGTGCAGGACGGCCCGCTGACCAGCAAGCTGCAGCACATCCAGCCCGGCGACACGCTGATCGTGGGCAAGAAGCCCACCGGCACGCTGGTGATCGACTACCTGCTGCCGGGCAAGCGCCTGTACCTGCTGAGCTCGGGCACCGGCCTGGCGCCCTTCATGAGCATCATCCGCGACCCCGACACCTATGAACGCTTCGAGCAGGTGATCCTGGTGCACGGCGTGCGCGAGGTGAAGGAACTGGCCTACCACGACTACATCACCCAAGAGCTGCCGCAGCACGAGTTCCTGGGCGAGATGGTGAGCCAGCAGCTGAAGTACTACCCCACGGTCACGCGTGAGCCGTTCCGGAACCAGGGCCGCAGCACCGAGCTGATCGAGAGCGGCAAGCTGTTCACCGACCTGGGCGTGCCGGCGCTGAACCCGGCCGAGGATCGCGTGATGATCTGCGGCAGCCCGGGCCTGCTGAAGGATCTGAAGGTGATCCTGGAGCAGCGCGGCTTCAAGGAAGGCAACACCTCGACGCCGGGCGACTACGTGGTCGAACGCGCCTTCGTCGAGCAATAGGCCGCCGACCGCTGCGCATGGCCACCGCGCGCCGCAAA
>CAYPDO010000146.1:0-2828 GCA_964409495.1 uncultured Bordetella sp. | reverse complement strand
GCCGCCAAGACCCGCGCCGACGGCACGCGCAAGCCTGGCGTGCGCGAACTGGCCGCCCAGGCCACGCGCGAGGCCATCCTGCGCGCGGCCACCAAGGTGTTTGCCAAGAGCGGCTTTGACGGCGGCCGCATCGAGGCCATCAGCAAGGCGGCCAAGTCCTACGACCGGATGATCTACTACTACTTCGGGTCGAAGGAGGGGCTGTTCATCGCGGTGCTGGAAGACACCTACCGCCGCTTCAACGAGGCCGAGCAGGCGCTGGCGCTGGATGTCGAGCAGCCGCAGCGCGCGCTCGAGCAGGTGATCCGCTTCGTCTGGCGCTACTACCAGCAGCACCCCGAGTTCATCACCCTGCTCAACACCGAGAACCTGCACCGCGGCCGCCACCTGGCCAAGAGCCCGAAGGCGCGCGAATACTCGTCGCCGGTGCTGGCCATCACCGATCTGGTGCTGCAAAGCGGCCTGGCCAAGGGCGTGTTCCGCCCCGGTCTGGCGGCGCGCGACGTGTACCTGATGATCGCCGCGATGGCCTACTTCTACCTCAGCAACCGGCACACGCTGTCGTCCTTCCTGGGCGAGAACCTCGAGGCCCCCGCCGCGCTGGCGCACTGGGAGGACTTCGTCATCGACGCGGTGCGCCGCGCCGTCGCGGCCTGAGCACCCGCAGGCCGCATCGCAGGCTTGAGGGCCGCCGCCATTTCATGTAGCCTGCACTACATCAATCGCATGATGGAGTGATGAGCAATGGCCGAAGCGGCAGCGGGCGGCAAGTCCGGCAAGGTGGTGATCCGCAACATCGGGCTGATGCTCTCGGGCGATCTGGAGCAGCCCATCCTCGAGGCCGACTGCATCGTGGTGATGGATGGCGTGATCACCGCGGTGGGCCGTGAGCAGGATTGCGACACCGCCGAGCCCGCCACGCTGATCGACGCGCGCGGCACCTGCGTGGCGCCGGGCCTGATCGACAGCCATGTGCACCCGGTGTTCGGCGACTGGACGCCGCGGCAGAACCAGATCGGCTGGATCGACAGCACCATGCACGGCGGCGTGACCACCATGGTCTCGGCCGGCGAGGTGCACCTGCCCGGCCGGCCGAAGGACATCGTAGGCCTGAAGGCCCTGGCCATCACCGCGCAGCGCGCCTTCGACAACTTCCGCCCCGGCGGCGTCAAGGTGATCGCCGGCGCGCCGGTCATCGAGAAGGGCATGGTCGAGAGCGATTTCGCCGAACTGGCCGCCGCCGGCGTGAAGCTGCTGGGCGAGGTGGGGCTGGGCAGCGTGAAGGCAGGCGACGAGGCCAAGGCGATGGTGGCCTGGGCGCGCAAGCACGGCATCCAGAGCACCATCCACACCGGCGGGCCCAGCATCCCCGGCTCGGGGCTCATCGACAAGGACGTGGTGCTGGAGGCCGATGCCGATGTCATCGGCCACATCAACGGCGGCCACACCAGCCTGCCCGAACGCGATGTGTGCACGCTGTGCGAGAAGAGCAGCCGCGCGATCGAGATCGTGCACAACGGCAACGAGCGCGTGGCCATCGCCGCGGCCCAGGCCGCGATGCAGCTGAAGTGCCCGCACCGCGTGATCCTGGGCACCGACGGGCCGGCCGGCTCGGGCGTGCAGCCGCTGGGCATGCTGCGGCTGATCGCGCTGCTGTCCAGCCTGGGCAACATCCCGGCCGAGCTGGTGTTCTGCTTTGCCACCGGCAACACCGCGAAGGTGCGCGCACTGAACTGCGGCCTGATCGAGGTGGGCCGCGATGCCGACTTCGTGTTCATGGACCGTGCCCAGCACAGCGCTGGCAAGACCCTGCTCGAGAGCGTGCAGCTCGGCGACATTCCCGGCGTGGGCATGGTGATGATCGACGGCCTGGTGCGCTGCGGGCGCAGCCGCAATACGCCGCCGGCCACCGAGGTGCCGGTCGTCGTCGGGCACTGAGCGCCCCCTTGGTTTGGTTCGGTTCGGTTCGGTTTGGTTCGAGTCGGATCGGGCCGCCTTGCGCCCCGGCCCGCCGCTCAGCGCCAGGCGAAGCGCGGCTGCTCGTAGTGCCACACGCGGGTGGCCCGGCCCTGCAGGCACACCTCGCGAAACTGGTAGAGCAGCGCCGCGGTGGGCGCGGCGATCCAGTTGTGGCCCACCGGCATCTTCAGCACCGGGTGCTCGCTGCCTTCCAGCGTCTCGAGCATCGGCGCGTCCTCGCGCAGGAACTCGGCCACCGGGATGCGGTGGATGCTGGCCACCTCGTCCGGGTTGGGCACCAGCGCGCGCGCCGCGCCGGCCCACAGCACCACCGGCGTGATGGCATAGCCTGAGCGCGTGACAAAGCTGTCGAGCCGGCCCAGCACCGCCTCGGGCGCCAGCTGCAGGCCCACCTCCTCGGCCAGCTCGCGCAGCACGGTCTGCTCGGGCGTCTCGCCGGCGTCCATGCGCCCGCCGGGCAGGGCCCACTGGCCGGCATGGCGGTTCATGCGCGCCGCACGGCGGGTCAGGATCAGCGCCGCGCGCGTGCTCCAGCCGCGTGGCTTGCCCACCAGGCCGCGCAGGCCCGCGCCGGTGCCTTCATCGGCAATCACCAGGCCCACCGCGGCCGGCTTGCAGCCGCTGGTATCGGGTGTGTGATGCTGCCAGGCGGCCAGGCGCCGGACCACCTGCTCGCGCAGGGCATCGGTGCGTTGCATGCGGTGGTGCCGGCGCGCGCGGGGCGGGTCTGCGCCATCAGTCGGTGAACACCGGCGCGCGCTTTTCCAGCGCAGCGCGCACCGCTTCCACCTGGTGCGGCGCGCCCATCAGCGCCACCTGCTCGTCGCTTTCGGCCTGCAGCAGGCGCG
>CAYPDO010000145.1:0-9063 GCA_964409495.1 uncultured Bordetella sp. | reverse complement strand
TGCTGGGCGAACCGCAGATCCTGGGCCAGATGAAGCAGGCGGTGCGCGAGGCCGATGCCGCCGGCACGCTGGGCACCACGCTGCACCAGCTGTTCCAGCGCAGCTTCTCGGTGGCCAAGGATGTGCGCACCAGCACCGAGATCGGCAGCCACAGCATCAGCATGGCCGCCGCGTCGGTGCGCCTGGCGGCGCAGCTGTTTGAAGACCTGCGCGACATCAAGGTGCTGTTCGTCGGCGCCGGCGAGATGATCGAGCTGGTGGCCACGCACTTTGCCGCCCGCGCGCCCAAGGGCATGGCGATTGCCAACCGCACGCTCGAGCGCGGCGAGAAGCTGGCCAGCCGCTTCGGCGCCGAGGCGCTGCGCCTGGCCGACCTGCCGCAACGCCTGCACGAGTACGACGCCATCGTCTCGTGCACTGCCAGCACGCTGCCGATCATCGGCATGGGCGCGGTGAAAAGCGCGCTGAAGGCGCGCCGCCACCGCCCGATGTTCATGGTCGACCTGGCCGTGCCGCGCGACATCGAGCCCGAGGTGGCCACGCTGTCGGATGTGTACCTGTACACCGTGGACGATCTCTCGGCCCTGGTGCAGTCGGCCGGCGAGCGCCGCCAGGCCGCGGTGGCCCAGGCCGAGGCCATCATCGATGCCGGCGTGCAAAGCTTCACCCACTGGCTGGAGCAGCGCGCCACGGTGCCGCTGATCCAGGCCCTGCAGGCCCAGGCCGACGACTGGCGCGCCGGCGAGATCGCCCGCGCGCGCAAGCTGCTGGCCAAGGGGGCCGACATCGACACCGTGCTCGAAGCCCTGTCGCGCGGCCTCACGCAGAAGCTGCTGCACGGCGCGATGGCCGAGCTGCACGGCAGCGATGGCGAGGCGCGCCAGCAGGTGGCGCAGACCGTCTCGCGCCTGTTCCTGCGCAGCACGCCGCGCAACCCGGCCGGCGATGGCGGCGGGCGCTGACGCAGCCGTCTGACGCGCCACCCTGACGCGGCACGCTGCCGCAGCGTGCCAGCGCGCATCAATCCCCCCTGGGCGGCCGCGCCAGCCACACCCGCACCCGCAGCGCGCCCGGCCCGCCGTCGATGCGCACGCCGCCGCCCATGCGCCGCGCCAGCGCCACCACCACGGCCAGGCCCAGGCCGGTGCCGGGCCGGCTGCGGCTGCGGTCACCGCGCGCAAAGGCCTGCAGCACCTGCGCACGCTCGGCCTCGGGGATGCCGGGGCCGGCGTCCTGCACCTCCAGCCAGCAATCGCGGGCGCTGCTGCCCAGGCGCAACACCACGGGCGCGGCACCGTGGTGCTGCGCGTTGTCGAGCAGGTTGTGCAGCACACGCTCGAGCGCGAGTGCATTGGCGCCGTCCACGCGCAGCACTGGCGGCGCCACCAGCGTGGTGCCGGGCTCGGCGCGCAAGGCCAGCACCTGGCGCGCCAGGGCTGCCAGGTCCACCGTCTCGTCCAGGCGCACGGTGTCGGCGCGCACCAGGTCCAGAAAGCTCTGCAGCAGGCGGTCGGCCACCTCCACATTGCGCACGATGGCCGCGCGGCGCTCGGCCACGCCCGGCGCCTCGGGCAGCAGCTCGGCGGCCATGCGCACGCGCGCCAGCGGGCTGCGCAGGTCGTGCGAGACGCCGGCCAGCAGCAGCTGGCGCTCGCTCTCGTGCATCGCCAGGCGCTCGGCCAGCAGCTGCCAGGCCTGCTCGATCTGCGCCAGCTCCACCGTGGCCGCCGGCCCGCGCGCGCGTGCGGCCGGCGCGGGCGGGCCGGCGCCCGGCGCGTGGGCGGCGATGCGCTCGCGCAGCCGGGCCAGCGGCGCCGCCAGGCGCCGCGCCGTCCAGGCGCTGGCGGCCAGCACCAGCAGGCTGGCCAGCAGCAGGGCCAGGCCCAGGCGACCGGGGAACAGCGGCTCCAGCACATCGTCGGCAAAGCCCAGCCACTGCTGGCGGCCATCGGCCTGCGCCACGGCCACCCAGATCACCGGCCTCGATTCGAAACGCGTCACCACCAGCTGCTGCACCGGCACGCCCTGCTCGCGCAGCGTCTGCTGCAGGGCGCGCAGGCGCGGCACCCAGGTGGCGCCGCGCAGCGCGCGCGGCGGCGGCTCGCTGCGCCGCCACAGGCGGGTGCCACCCGGCGCAGCGGGTGGCGCTGCCGCACCGGGCACAGCCAGCGCCGCCTGCAGCTCCGGCGCCCAGCGCAATGCCACCAGGCGCGCGATGGCCAGGTTGCGCTCCATGTAGAACAGCACGCCCAGCACCAGCACCACGGCCAGCACGGTGAGCAGCTGCATCAGCAGCAGGCGGGCGAACAGCGTGTCCAGGCGCAGGCGCCAGCGCATCGGTCGGGCCCGGCTCAGCCGCGCGGCACGAAGACATAGCCTTCGCCGCGCACGGTGTCGATCCACTCGGCGCCTGGCGCGGCCTCGCGCAGCTTGCGCCGCAGCCGCGCCACCTGCACGTCCACGGTGCGGTCCTGCGGCCGGTAGCCGCCGGCCTGCACCGCCTCGCTGAGCTGGTCGCGCGTCAACGGCTGGCCCGGCACGCGCGCCAGCGCCACCAGCAGCTTGAACTCCACGCTGGTCAGCAGCAGCGCCTGGCCGCCGGCCTGCACCTCGCGGCGCACCAGGTCGATCTGCATGCCGGCAAATCGCAGCAGCGGCGATTCAGCCCGGCCCGGCGCGGCGCGGCGCAGCAGCGCGCGCACCCGGGCCACCAGCTCGCGCGCCTCGAAGGGCTTGGCCAGGTAATCATCGGCGCCGATCTCCAGGCCCAGCACGCGGTCGAGCGGGTCGCCGCGCGCGGTGAGCATCAGCAGGCCCAGCGCCGGGTGGCTGGCGCGCCAGCGCCGGCACAGCTCCAGGCCGTTGGCGTCGGGCAGCATCACGTCGAGCAGCACCACCTCGGGCTGCAGCCGCGCCAGCGCGCGCTCGCCATCGCCGCCGGTGAGCACCGCATGCACCGCCCAGCCCTCGCGCGCCAGCAGCTCGCAAACCATGGCCGAGAGCTCGGCATCGTCGTCGACCACCAGAACCAGGGGTTGGGCTTGCATGTCGGGCCTGCAAAGGCTGGGAAAGGGGCTGGCGCAGCCGGGTGCCGGGGCCGCAGGCGGCTCCCGGACGGCCGGTGCGGCGCCAGTCTACGGGTCGGCCACGCCGGATCGGACGCAGGTTTCAAGCCTGTCGCATTTCGTCGCCTGCCATGGCCGACGCAGGCCGCCCGCAGGGCGTTCAATGGTGGCGGCCCGCTGCAGCCCCGCATCCCGCGGCCACGCTGCGGTTCTCGACATCCACCCTTCACCCCCGATCTGGAGTACATGCCATGACCCCGCAAGACACCCACCGCCCGCAGACCCGCCGGGCCCGCGCCGCCATTGCCGGCGTGGCCGCACTGGCCGTGCTGGCGGCGCTGAGCACGCTGGCCGGCCCGGCCCAGGCGCGTGAGCGCCACACCAGCATCACCGGCGCCAAGGGCCAGACCGCCAGCCGCCATGTCAGCCGCGCACAGGGCGATGTGTCGTCCAGCACCACCGGGCCGCGTGGCCAGACCGCCTCGCGCCAGGTCGAGCGCAGCGCCGACGGCGCCCAGGCCACGATGAGCGGCCCGAACGGCCAGACCGCCACGCGCAGCACCACGCGCAGTGACGGCGGCAGCCAGACCACCGTCACCGGGCCCGCAGGCGGCAGCGCCAGCGTGACCGTGCAGCGCCAGCCCTGAGGCCGAGATGGTCATGCCCCCACCATCCCACCGGCTCGGGCGCAGCCAGCGCAGCTGGCATCCGCTCTGGCAGCTGGCCGCGTTGCTGGCGCTGGCGGCCGGGCTGGCCTCGCCGGCGCAGGCGGCCGGCGGCGGCCAGGGCGCCACGATGCAGGCCTGCCGCGCCGATGCGCAGAAGCTGTGCAGCAAGCTGCGCCCGGGCGACGGGCAGTTGCTGGGCTGCCTGCAGTCGCAGGCCGAGGCGCTGAGCCCGGCCTGCCGCGAGGCGCTGCCGGCACTGAGCGCCTGCCGCGACGCGATGCAGCGCCTGTGCGGCGACGCGGCCGACGGCCAGCGCCGGGCCTGCCTGCTGCGCCACCGCGCCGAGCTGTCGGCCTGCGCCCCGGCGCGCTGAGCACGCCGCAGCCAGCGCCCGCCCACGCGCCGCACCGGCCATGACCCCCACGCTGCCCGTTGCCAGCGCCGCGGCCCCGCCGCTGCGAGCGCTGGCCAGCCCCGAGGCCCAGCCCTGGCTGCTGGGCCTGCTGCTGCTGGTGCTGGCCGCGGCGCTGGCCGAGGCCGTGGTGCTGCACTTCGTGCGGCACCAGGCCTACGACTGGCGCGCACTGGCGGCCTCGCTGGCCGATGCCGCCGGCCGGCGCGCCATCGACGCGCTGGGCCTGTCGGTGGCTGCGCCGCTGCTGCTGTGGTGCCACACCCACCGCATCGCCGACTGGCCGCTGCACACGCCGGGGCAGTGGCTGGCGCTGTTCCTGGCGCATGAGCTAGCCTACTACGTCTACCACCGCTGCGCCCACCGCGTGCACTGGTTCTGGGCCACGCATGCGGTGCACCACACGCCCAACCAGCTCACGCTGGCCGCCGCGCTGCGCCTGGGCTGGACCGGCAGGCTCAGCGGCCATGCGCTGTTCTTCGCGCCGCTGCTGTGGCTGGGCGCCTCGCCGCAGGCAGTGTTCGGCACGCTGGCGGCCAACCTGCTGTACCAGTTCTGGCTGCATGCGCCGTGGATGCCGCGGCTGGGACCGCTGGAATGGGTGTTCAACACGCCGGCGCACCACCGCATCCACCATGCCGCCAACCCCGAGTACCTCGACTGCAACTACGGTGGCGTGCTGATCGTCTTCGACCGGCTGTTCGGCAGCTTCGCCGCCGAGCGCCCCGACGTGCCGCCGCGCTACGGCCTGACGACACCGCTGCACAGCCACAACCCGCTGCGCATCGCCAGCATCGGCTGGCTGGGCCTGGCGCGCACGCTGCGCCGGGCCCGGGGCTGGCGCGGCGTGCTGCGGGCGCTGTTCGGCCCGCCCCCGGCGGCGCCGCGCTGAGCACCGGCACGCGGCCCCCGCCCCCCCCGGGCGGCTTGCCGGGCAGGGTGCACCGGGCTTCAGCGCGCAAGTCCTTACACTTCGCGGCCGCCGGCGACGCGCTGCCGCCGGCACCTCCCGCCGCCACGGCGCCTGCGCCGCGCGCGCCTTGTTCATGGACCTGCTGCTCGTCTCCCTGGCCTCGCTGCTGGCCGGCACCATCGATGCCATCGTCGGCGGCGGCGGGCTGATCCTGGTGCCGGCGCTGTTTGCCACCTTTCCCTCCGCGCCGCCGGCCACACTGCTGGGCACCAACAAGTCGGCCTCGGTATGGGGCACGCTGATGGCCACGCGCCAGTACCTGCAGCGCGTGCAGCTGCGCTGGCGCACCTGGGCGCCAGCCATGGTGGTGGCGCTGGCCGGCAGCCTGGCCGGCGCCTGGGGGGTGAGCGTGATCGACCCCGGCTTCCTGCGCAAGAGCCTGCCCTTCGTGTTGGGTGCGGTGCTGCTCTACACGCTGGCCAACAAGCAGCTCGGCCGCCAGCACCAGCCGCTGGCCAGCGCCCGCCACGAGCGCAGCTGGGCCTGCCTGATCGGCGCCGTGGTGGGCGCCTACGACGGCTTCTTCGGCCCGGGCACCGGCAGCTTCTTCATCTTCCTGTTCGTGCGCGTGCTGGGCTACGACTTCCTGCATGCCTCGGCGGCTGCGAAACTGTTGAACCTGGCCACCAACGCCGCCGCGCTGGCGCTGTTCACCGCCAAGGGCCATGTCTGGTGGCATCTGGGCCTGCCGATGGCGCTGGCCAATGTGGCCGGCAGCCTGCTGGGCAGCCGCCTGGCGCTGCGCCATGGCGCGGGCTTCGTGCGTGGCGTGTTCGTGCTGGTGGTGGGCGCGCTGATCCTCAAGACCACCCGCGATGCTTTCTTCGCCTGACCTGATCGATACTCCATGACCCCCGCCCTGCGACAGCAACTCGAGCGCCTGCAGATGCGCCTGGCCGAGCTGGATGCCCACCTGGCCGATCCAGCGCTGGGCCAGGACATCGCGCGCTACCGCAGCGTGGCGCGCGAGCAGTCCGAGGTGGCCGAGCTGGTGCAGCACTGGTGCCGGTTCCAGCAGCGCGAGGCCGACCTGGCCACCGCCACCGAGCTGCTGGCCGACCCCGACATGGCCGAGATGGCGCGCGACGAGATCGCCACCGCCGAGGCCGACCTGGCACGCCTGGACGCCGAGCTCAAGACCCTGCTGCTGCCGAAGGACCCCGACGACGCGCGCAACGCCTTCCTGGAGATCCGCGCCGGCACCGGCGGCGACGAATCGGCGCTGTTCGCCGGCGACCTGGCGCGCATGTACACGCGCTTTTGCGATGCCCGCGGCTGGCGCGTGGAGGTGATGAGCGACAGCGCCTCCGACCTGGGTGGCTACAAGGAGCTGGTGCTGCGCATCGAGGGCGACAAGGCCTACGGCCAGCTCAAGTTCGAGAGCGGCGGCCACCGCGTGCAGCGCGTGCCGGCCACCGAGAGCCAGGGCCGCATCCACACCAGCGCCTGCACCGTGGCCGTGATGCCCGAGCCCGACGAGGCCGAGGAGATCACGCTCAACCCGGCCGAGCTGCGCATCGACACCTTCCGCGCCAGCGGCGCCGGCGGCCAGCACGTGAACAAGACCGACAGCGCGATCCGCATCACGCACCTGCCCACCGGCCTGGTGGCCGAGTGCCAGGACGACCGCAGCCAGCACCGCAACAAGGCCAAGGCCCTGGCCGTGCTGCAGGCCCGGCTGCGCGACCGCGAGCGCGCCGAGCGCGAGGCCAGGGAGGCCGCCACCCGCCGCAGCCTGGTGGGCACCGGCGACCGCTCAGACCGCATCCGCACCTACAACTTCCCGCAGGGCCGGCTCACCGACCACCGCATCAACCTCACGCTGTACAAGCTGGGCCAGATCATGGAGGGCGACCTGGGCGACGTGATCGCCGCACTGCAGACGGCCCAGGCGCAAGACCAGCTGGCTGCGCTGGAGGGCGCGGCGTGAGCGCCGATGGCGCGGCGCCGCCCGCGCCCAGCGTGCGCGAGGCGCTGGCCCAGGCCGCCGCGCTGGGCCTGGACCGCATCGACGCCCATGCGCTGCTGGGCCATGCGCTGCAGCGCCCGCGCGCCTGGCTGATCGCCCACGATGCCGACCTGCTGCCCGCCGCCGCCGCCCAGGCCTTTGCCAGCGCCTGCCGCCAGCGCGCCGACGGCGTGCCGGTGGCCTACCTGTTGGGCGAGCGCGAGTTCCACGGCCTGACCCTGCAGCTCACGCGCGATGTGCTGGTGCCGCGCCCCGACACCGAAACGCTGGTCGACTGGGCGCTCGAACTGCTGCCCGCACTGGCCGGCCCTGGCGCCGGCGCGACCGGCACGACCGGCGCGCCCGGCGCGCCCGACACCGAAGGCCCGCGCGAGCTCGACCTGGGCACCGGCCGCGGCGCCATTGCACTGGCGGTGGCCCACCGCCACCCGGCCGCGCGGGTGCTGGCCACCGATCTGAGCCCTGCCGCGCTGGCCGTGGCGCAGGGCAACGCCCGGCGCCTGGGCCTGCCGGTGACCTTCGCCGCCGGTGCCTGGTGGCAGGCGGTGCCGGCCGGCGCACGGTTCGACCTGGTGCTCAGCAACCCGCCCTACATCGCCGGCAACGATCCGCACCTGCCGGCGCTGCGCCACGAGCCCACGATGGCGCTCACGCCCGGTGGCGACGGCCTGGACGCCTACCGCGCCATCGTGGCCGGCGCGCCGGCGCACCTGGCGGCAGGCGCCTGGCTGCTGTTCGAGCATGGCTTCGACCAGGCTGCGGCGGTGGGCGCACTGCTGCGCGCGGCCGGCTTTGCCCGCGTGGCCACCCGGCCCGATCTGGCTGGCCGCCCGCGCTGCACCGGCGGGTGCTGGGCCGGGCCGGTCAATGCGTGAAATACGCGCCTGAACAACGGTCTGACCGGCGCATCGCCGAGCTCGCACGACGGCCCGGGCAGGCGTAGCATGCAGCGCACAGGGCGGCACACCGCCGCCCGCCCTCACCCGAGGAGAGCCGCATGCGCACCGCCCTCTGCCTGATCTGCGCCCTCGGCCTGGCTGCTCCGCTGGCAGCCCAGGAGCGTGGCCTCACCGCCCCGGCCGACGCGCTGGCCGGCCCGCGGCTGCAGGCGCGCTTCGAGCTCGAGCAGCCGCTGCTGCGCCTGCGCATGGCCCAGCCGCTGTCGGCCACGGCAGGCCCGTCGGCATTGGCCCCGGACATCCAGACCCTGCGCCTGCTCGGCGACTACCAGTTCAGCACGCTGCGCCTGGGCGATACCGGGGGCCTGCGCCTGACCGGCGGCGTGCTGCTCAGCCTGCGCCAGGCCGGCGCCCAGGGCGGCTTTGCCGACGCCGCCGGCCTGCCGCTGGCCGGCACCGGCTATGCCGGCGTGGGCTATGCCAGCGGCAGCATGCGCGCCGATGGCGGCTGGGGCGTCAGCGCCGACCTGGGCTTCACCGCGCTGGGCTTTGGCAATGCCCGGCTCGACCGCGGCAGCGCCGGCAGCACCCGCCTGGACGCCAGCAGCCGCGACATCCGCCTGCAGCCGATGATCCGCCTGGGCGTGAACATGGCGTTCTGATCCGGCCACCGCGCAGCATGGGCTGGCGCGCCGCAGCATGCGCCGCCGCCGCCGGCAAGGCCAGTGCCGCACAAGGAATTGCGCCCGCTGCCGCCCGGCGCTGCGCCGGTTTGCCGTATAAACCCGCATCATCATTGAACCTGTGCCCGGCCCTCCGGGCCACACTGCCATGAGCGACGTGCAAGACAAGATTGACGGCCTGGTGAAGGGCAACCGCGTGGTGCTGTTCATGAAGGGCACGGCCCAGTTCCCGATGTGCGGCTTCTCGGGCCGCGCGATCGAGGTGCTGAAGGCCTGCGGCGTGAAGGACCTGGTCACCGTGAACGTGCTCGACAACGACGACATCCGCCAGGGCATCAAGGAATACGCCAACTGGCCGACCATCCCGCAGCTCTACATCAAGGGCGAATTCGTC
>CAYPDO010000144.1:4305-9094 GCA_964409495.1 uncultured Bordetella sp. | reverse complement strand
GATGCGCCAGAAGGTCTGCCACACGCTCAGGCCCGAGACCCAGGCCGCCTCACGCAGGCTGTGCGGCAGGGCGGCAAAGGCGCGCTGGATGGGCTGCACCATGAAAGGCAGGTTGACCAGCACGCTGGCCAGCAGCAAGCCCTCGAAACTGAAGACCAGGCGCAGGTTCAGCGCCGAGGCCAGCCAGGCACCGAGCGCCGAGCCCTGGCCGAAGACCAGCAAGAGGTAGAAACCGATCACCGTGGGGGGAAGCAACAGCGGCAACATGAGCAAGGCCTCCACCAGCGGCTTGCCGCGCCAGGCACTCAGGGCCAGCCAGCGCGCCAGCCACAGGCCCGGCGGCAGCAGCAGCAGCGCGGTGGCTGCGGCGAGCAGCAGGGAAACGCGGGCGGCCTGGTAGTCCATGCGTCGATTATGTCCGGGGGTTCTGAAGCATCAGACAGCGAAGCCATAACGCCGGAACACCGCCTGGGCCGCCGGCGTCTGCAAATAGTCATACAGTCGCCGGGCATCGGATGGTGCATCCCTCAGCAGCACCATGCGCTGGCGCATGGGCTGGTACAGGTTTTCCGGCAGCAGGATGTGCCGGACCTGGCGTGCCACTTCCGGGGCCAGGGCCAGTGCCTGCGCGGTGATGCCGGCCTGGGCGGCGCCGGTCGTGACGAACTGGGTGGCCTGGGCGATGTTCTCGCCCAGCACCAGCTTGGTTTTTGCCAGACTCCACACACCCAGCTTTTCCAGTGCTTGCCGTGCAGCCCGCCCATAGGGCGCATGCTCAGGATTGGCGATGGCGAACTTGCTGACCCGGGACCAGCCAGCTTGCAGGCCCTTGAGCTCCGGGTCCAGCTGCAGCGCCGATCCCAGCGGCACGATCAGCGCGATCCGCCCCAGGCCATAGACAAGTCCGCGATCCGCCATTCCGTCCGGCAGTCGCCGCGTCAGACCGGCTTCGGCCAGCTGCAGGACCCAGCTCTCGTCGGCCGACATGAAAAGATGTACCGGCAGGCCCTGACGGATCTGGCGCGCAAAGTTGCCGGACGACCCATAACTGGCCTCGACCCTGAGACCCGTTGCTTTCTGGAAGGTCTCCAGCAGCTGAGCCAGTACAAACTTCAGGTCACTGGCGGCGGCAACGCGCAGCACAGGCTGGTCGGCCCAGCTCGATCGCATCGCCAGACCAAAGGCCATTCCCCCCAGGCAATGCCGTCGCCGCAGGCCCGGGCTGGCTTTGGAAGTCAGGTTTTGTTGGGGCATAAAGTTATGCATGTTTTGCATGGATTTTGGCCGTAACCCGGATGTAACCCCGGATCCAGTTCATACAATGGCCCGCACAGCGGTGCCAGCCGCCTCTTGGGGCCCCTGGTGCCAGGCATTTCCGGAAGCTGCGGGCCACTCCTCGCGAGCCGGTTTCGAAAAGATCACCATAACCAGGAGCCTAATCCATGAATTCCCCCGTGATGCAGGGCCTACACCTCAATGCCCCGAGCCATGTGAAGCACGCCCGGCTGCTGGCCTGGGTGGCCGACATGGCCGCCCTGTGCAAACCCGACGCCATCTACTGGTGCGACGGCAGCGACGAAGAGTACCAGCGCCTGTGCGAGCAGCTGGTCCAGGCCGGCACCTTCACCCGTCTCAATGAGACCAAGCGCCCCAACAGCTTCCTGTGCCGCTCCGACGCCAGCGACGTGGCACGCGTGGAAGACCGCACCTTCATCTGCTCGGCCCGCAAGGACGATGCCGGCCCGACCAACAACTGGGTCGAGCCGACGGAGATGCGCGCGCTGCTGCAGTACGGCAAGGCCGACGGCACGCCCGCCCTCTTCAACGGCTGCATGAAGGGCCGCACCATGTACGTGGTGCCCTTCTCCATGGGCCCGCTGGGCAGCGACATTGCCCACATCGGTGTCGAGCTCTCCGACAGCGCCTATGTCGCCGTCAACATGAAGCTCATGACGCGCATGGGCAAGCCCGTCTTCGAGGTGCTGGGCACCGACGGCGATTTCGTGCCGGCCATGCACACCGTAGGGGCGCCGCTGCAGCCGGGCCAGCAGGACAGCAAGTGGCCCTGCAACCAGACCAAGTACATCGTGCACTATCCCGAGACGCGCGAGATCTGGTCCTACGGCTCTGGCTACGGCGGCAATGCGCTGCTGGGCAAGAAGTGCTTCGCGCTGCGCATCGCCTCCAACATGGGCCGCGACGAGGGCTGGCTGGCCGAGCACATGCTGATCCTGGGCGTGAGCAGCCCCAAGGGCAAGAAGTACCACGTGGCCGCCGCCTTCCCCAGTGCCTGCGGCAAGACCAACTTCTCGATGCTGGTGCCGCCCAAGGGCTTCGAGGGCTGGAAGGTCACCACCATCGGCGACGACATCGCCTGGATCAAGCCGGGCAAGGACGGCCGCATGTACGCCATCAACCCGGAAGCCGGCTACTTCGGCGTGGCCCCGGGCACCAACTACAAGACCAACCCGAACTGCATGGAGTCGCTCAAGAGCGACGTGATCTACACCAACGTGGCGCTGACCGACGACGGCGACGTCTGGTGGGAAGGCATGGACGGCGCCGCGCCAGCCCACGCCATCGACTGGCAGGGCAAGGACTGGACGCCGCAGATCGCCAAGGAAACCGGCGCCAAGGCCGCCCACCCGAACGCCCGCTTCACGGTCAGTGCCATCAACAACCCGGTGCTCGACGCCGACTGGGACAACGCCCACGGCGTGGCCATCGACGCCTTCATCTTCGGCGGCCGCCGCAGCACCACGGTGCCGCTGGTCACCGAGGCGCGCAACTGGACCGAAGGCGTGTACATGGCAGCGACCATGGGCTCGGAGACCACCGCCGCGGCCGCGGGCCAGCAGGGCGTGGTGCGCCGTGATCCGTTCGCGATGCTGCCGTTCATGGGCTACCACATGAGCGACTACTTCGCGCACTGGCTGGGCCTGGGCAAGCAGCTGCAGGCCAACGGCCACGCGCTGCCCAAGATCTACTGCGTGAACTGGTTCCGCAAGGGCGCCGACGGCAAGTTCGTGTGGCCCGGCTACGGCGACAACATGCGCGTGCTGAAGTGGATGCTCGAGCGCGTGGAAGGCCAGGCCGACGGCGCCGAGAACGCGTTCGGTGTGAGCCCGCGCTACGAAGACCTGAACTTCGACGGCCTTGACTTCACGCCCGAGCAGTTCCAGTCGGTGATCTCCATCGACAAGGCCGCCTGGCAAGCCGAGCTGAAGCTGCACGCCGAGCTGTTCGAGACGCTCAGCCACCACCTGCCGGCCGAGCTGCCCGCCACCAAGGCCAGGATCGAGGCCGCGCTGCAGGCCTGAGCCGAGGTCCAACCCAGCGGCCGCCGCGGCACCGGCTGTGCCGGGCCGCTGGCGGCGCCCCTTGTGGGGAGGCGGCATTGGCCGCCTCGGCGGGTGCGATGATCCCGCTCCGTGATCCTGCAACTGCTTTCCGATCTGCACCTCGAATCCGAGGTGTTTGACCCGCAACCGGCGCCGGGTGCCGAAATGCTGGTGCTGGCCGGCGACATCGACGCCACCTGGGCCGGCTGGTCGCGCTTTGCGCACTGGCCGGTGCCGGTGGTGGCCGTGGCCGGCAACCACGAATTCGACCGCCGCGAGCTCGGCCAGGCCTGGATCGACTTTCGCGCCCACCTGGCGGCGCTGAACATCCGCCTGCTTGAACGCGAATCGCTGATCCACACCAGCCGCGACGGACAGCGCGTGCGCTTGCTGGGCACGGTGCGCTGGTGCGATTTCGACGTGTTCGGCATCGCCGGCCGCGAGCGCGCGATGCGCGCCGCCGGCTACTACCTGCGCCTGATGGGCAGCCACCGCGGCACCGCGCCCATCGATGCCACCGTGCTGCGCGACGAGGCCCTGGCCTGCCGCGCCTGGCTCGAGGCCGCGCTGCGATGCACCAACCCCGGCCCGTCCCACGGTGGCTGGCACAGCACGGTAGTGATCACGCATTTCGCGCCCAGCCTCAAGAGCGCCGACCCGCGCTACGGCAGACAACCCGGCACCGCCAGCTTCTGCAATGCCGACGACGACCTGATCCCGCTGGCCGACCTGTGGCTGCATGGCCACCTGCACTGCCGGCACGACTACACGGTGGAGCGCCCCGGCCGCGCGCCCACGCGTGTGGTCTGCCAGGCCACAGGCCTGGGCCGCAAGGGCGAGGACGCTGGTTTCGACCCGTTCAAGCGGATCGTCTGCGCGGGCGTGGGCCCGGCCGCTCGGTCTTGACATATGGCAAGGCGCACGGGCCACGCGGTGCGACACTGAATTCACACCCCTGAGGAGCAAACCATGAAGATCCTGGTTCCGGTTGACGGCAGCCCGTTCACCAAGCGCATGCTGGCCTACCTGGCCGCCCACGATGAATGGCTGGGCGAGGCCCACAGCTACACGTTGCTGTACGTGTCACCGGCCGTGCCACCGCGCGCCGCCGCGGTGATCGACAAGGAAACGCTGAAGTCGTACTACACCGAAGAAGGCGAGAAGGTGTTCAAGCCGATCCGCAGCTTCTTTGCCAAGCAGAAGATCAAGGCCGAGTTCGTGGCCAAGGTGGGCCATGCAGCCGAGGTGATTGCCGACCTGGCGGCCAAGGGCAGGTTTGACCTGCTGATGATGGGCTCGCACGGCCACGGCGTGCTGGGCAACCTGGTGCTGGGCTCGGTGACCACCAAGGTCATCAGCCGCAGCGAGGTGCCGGTGCTGATCATCCGGTAATTGGAGCACCCGCCGCCGCGCGTACGCGGCGCCACCCGCCGGGCGGGTTGGCGGGC
>CAYPDO010000144.1:1852-4205 GCA_964409495.1 uncultured Bordetella sp. | reverse complement strand
CGTACGCGGCGCCACCCGCCGGGCGGGTTGGCGGGCCCGCTTGGGGCGGCCCGGCACCGGCCTGCTGGAGCACCCGGCGCCGCGCGTATGCGGCGCCACCCGCCGGGCGGGTTGGCGAGCCTGCTTGGGGCGGCCCGGCACCGGCCCGCTGGAGCACCCGCCGCCGCGCGGACGCGGCGCCACCCGCCGGGCGGGTTGGCGGGCCCGCTTGGGGCGGCCCGGCACCGGCCTGCTGGAGCACCCGGCGCCGCGCGGACGCGGCGCCACCCGCCAGGCGGGTTGGCGGGCCGGCACCGCGGATGTAAGTCAGCGGCGCGTTGCCAGCCCGTCGAAGCAGGTGGAGAGCACCCAGCCGACGATCTGTTCGTCGCTGTGGTTGCCGCCGGCCTTCAGAAAGCCAAGCACCGGATCGCAAGCGCGCGCGTACAGCGTGTACAGCACGGCCTCGGGCGGCAGCGCGGGGTTGATCGTGCCTTCGGCCTGGGCCTGCACGATCCACTCGCCGAGCCGGTCGCTCAGCGTCATCAGGCGGTCCATGTAGTCGCGGTGCGCCAGCAAGGCACTGCGCAGCGACGAGTTCTCCGATGGCAGCGTGGGCATGGCCCCGGCCAGCTGGGTGTCCAGCGTCCAGCGCGTCATGGCCTTCAGGCGACCGGCCGCGTCAAGCGCGGGATCGCCCGCCAGGCCGTCCACCACCGCCAGCGCCTGGTCCATGGTCTGCACCATGGCCGCGGCCGCCAGCGCCTCTTTCGAGACGAAGTGCTTGTACAGGCTGGCCTTGGCGATGCCCACCTCGGCAGCCACCTCGTCCACCGTCATCAGGTCGAAGCCCTTCTCGGCAAGCAGGCGCTTGACTGCGGCGACGATGGCATCCTCGCGCGCCAGCAGCGTTTTCTGGCGGAAGCTGAGCTTGGCGGGGGCGGCAGCAGTGTCGTTCACCCCGCCATTCTAGGTGGGCGCCCGCGCAAACAGACTGAAAAGGTTATTCGGTGACTGACCAGTCACATGGCCGCAGGGCCGTGTTCAGCGCTGGTTGGCGCGCGGCAGCCAGCGCGGCCACCAGGCCCGTCGCAGCGACGGCTTGGACGGGGCCGGCACCGGGGCCTCGTCGGCCTCGTCCAGCCACTGCTCCATGCCGAAGGCCGTGCCCATGTCGGCCGGCTCGGGCGCACGCACCACGCCGCGGCGGCTGGCCAGGCGGCTGATCAGGGACAGGGCGGGCAGCAGCGACATCTCGATCTCCGGTGGGACGTTGGCACGGGCAGGGTGGGTATCGGCATGCCAACGACGACAGGCGGGCCGCGACAGCCCAGCATGCCCGCGCGGCGGTGGCGGTGATCGCTCGAACTGCTGCGTTTTCACCCCGTTGCAGTGCCTGCAGATCCTGCGCTTGCGAGCGCCCTGGACCATGCGGCATTGAAACGCCGTGTGCACGCTCATGCACGGCAATATTCACGATCGTCCACGGCTGCCCCGCATCCCGGGGGTGAAGCCGCAACCCGCCACCAATCGGCAGCTTGCGCTGCGCAGCGCCGCGGCAACAGCCGGGGGCTCTGGCGGCGCCTTGTCAGGAGGCCTGAATGCTGTGACGCACATCACAGCAGCGCCCGCCACCAGCACACAACCCGTGCTGGGGCATGACGCCTACGCTGACGCTCCATGATGGTCACCGTCCACCCCCCGGCCTCGTCGGCCCTGCCGTTCCGCCCGGCCACCGCGGCCGCCTGGCGTTCCAGTGAGCCGGCGCTGCGCGACTGGCTGCTGCTGCACAAGGACAGCCTGTTCCGCTGGACGCTGGCGCGTGGTGGTGATGCTGCCGCGCGGCGCGGTTTTGCGGAGGGGGCGGTGGCCATCCAGCGCCTGCGCGGCGAGGGTGAGTTCGTCGACTGGCTGCTCGCCGCCGCGGTGCTCACCGCCCGGCGCAGCGGCACGGCACTGCAGGCCGGGGCGGCCCTGGCCGGCCTGCCACCCGAGTTGCGTGCGCTGCTGCGCCTCGTGTCGCGGGGCGACTTGCGCATCGAGGAGGCGCTGGCCCTGCTGCCGCAGCGCATGGACTACGTGCGCCAGCGCCTGGTACGCACGCGGCTGGGAAGTCGGCCCATTTCATCAGCCATGCTAATGAACGCGTAGTTTCAGCAATCACCCTTCATGAACTGGGGCGGGCTGCCGACAATCCGGCGATCCCGCGGGGCTCAGCGGCACGACGCTTGCCTGGCCCTGCGCTCCAAGGAGAGCTCCCCATGAAGGTCATCGTTCTCGGCGCCGGCATCATCGGCGTGTCCACCGCCTGGCATCTGCTGAACGAGGGCCACGAGGTCACCGTGATCGACCGCCAGCCCGACGCCGCGCTGGA
>CAYPDO010000144.1:0-1752 GCA_964409495.1 uncultured Bordetella sp. | reverse complement strand
CCGCGACGAGGTGCTGGCGGTGGAGCCGGCGCTGGCCGCCTTCGGCCCCAACATCCACGGCGGCACCTTCACGCCCAGCGACGAATCGGGCGATGCCCGCGTGTTCACGCAGCAGCTGGCCGCGCTGTGCCGCGCGCGCGGCGCCACCTTCCTGCACGAGACGGCGATCAGCGCTCTGAACCGCAGCGGCGACCGCATCACCGGCGTGCGCGTGCAGCAGCTGCGCCACGGCCGCTTCGAGACCCTGACCGCCGATGCCTATGTGGCGGCGATGGGCTCGTACACCGCGCCGCTGCTGCGCCAGGTGGGCCTGTGGCTGAACATTTACCCGGCCAAGGGCTACTCGGCCACCCTGAACCTGAAGCGCCCGCAGGACGCCAGCGTGGTGAGCCTGCTGGACGACACGCGCAAGATCGCGATCAGCCGGCTGGGCGACCAGATCCGCATCGCCGGCACGGCCGAGCTGGCCGGCTACGACACCAGCCTGGATGGCGCCACCGCGCGCACCCGCTGCGCGGCCCTGGTGCGGCGCTATGAAGAGCTGTTCCCCGGCGTGGCCGACACCACCGAGCCGAATTACTGGACCGGCCTGCGCCCCAGCACGCCCACCAACATCCCCTACATCGGCCGCAGCAAGATCGGCAACCTGTGGCTCAACGCCGGCCACGGCACGCTGGGCTGGACGCATGGCGCCGGCTCGGGCCAGGCCCTGGCCGAGCTGATCAGCGGCAAGCGCCCGGCGCTCGCCGGCTTCGGCTTCTGCGGCGATGCGCTGCCGGCGCCGCGCGCCAGCGTGGTGGTGGGCGCACCGGCGCCGCGCCAGGCTTGATGGGGGCACCCGGCGGCTGCGTACAGCCGCCACCCGCCGGGCGGGTTGGCCGCCCCGCTTGGGCGCGGCCCGGCGCCGGGGCGGCTGGTCACGGCTTCTGACGCCAAAGCCGCCGCGCCCACCAGCCCAGGCCGGCGGCCAGCACCAGCGCCAGGCTGCCTGGCTCGGGCGCCGGATTCGTCACCACCAGCGGCGGCAGATCGGCCAGAAAGATCTGCATGCCGCTGCCGGAGGTGAGATTGGTCCAGGCCGCCGTGCGGCCATCGCCACTCAGCTCGGCCTCGAAGCTCTGCACGCCCGACGGGCCTTCGGTCAACTGGTTCAGGCCGCCGGCCACGTCCAGCATGTAGACCTCTTCGCCCCGGTCGGCGTTGCGGCCCAGCAGGTCGCGCTGGCTGCTGAACACGAGCCGCGAGCCATCGTCGCTGATGCTCACGTGGCGCAGCACGTGGGTGTCGGTGCTGTCGGTCAGCTGGCGCAGCACGCCAGTGTCCAGATCCTGCAGGTACAGCTCGGCATTGCGGTCGGCGTTGCGGCCCAGCAGGTCGACGCTGGTGGTGAAAGCCAGGTAGCGGCCGTTGCCGCTGAGCGCCACATCGACATCGACGAAGCCGCTCGGCGCTGCCGCGATCGGCGTGGCGGCGCCGCTGGCCACGTCGATCCAGCTGATGGCGCCGCTGAGCGTGGCGCGTGCCACGCGCTGGCCGTCGCCGCTGAGCGCGAAGCCGCCGTTGGCGCCGCCGGCCAGCAGCCGGCTGGTGCCGGCGCTGCGGTCGAACAGGCGCAGCCCGTCGTTGCCGATGTCCAGCAGCACGCGGCTGCCATCGCGGCTGATGTCACCGATCTCGAAGTTGTTGAAGGGCGTCAACGGCACGCCGCCGGAACCGGTGTCGACCAGCGAGCGGAAGCGCGCCGTGTTGTTG
>CAYPDO010000143.1:0-9098 GCA_964409495.1 uncultured Bordetella sp. | reverse complement strand
CCCGAGGCGCCGCGATCGGCCGCCACGGCAGGGCCGGGCGGCAGCGCCAGCACCGGCGGCGCAGCCCATGCCGGTCCGGGCGCACCGGCCAGCACCGAGGGCGACAGCGGCGCCTGCGCACGCACCGACGGCGCCGCGATGGACGGCCGTGGCAGCGCGGCACGCGCGGGCAGGGCCGGCTCGGGCGCGGGCGCCGGCATCACCGGCATCGGCAGACTGGGTGCGCCTGGCAGCGGCGACGCCACGGTGGACAGGGTTTGCAGCGGCGGTGACGGATCGCGCACGGCACTGGGCGGCAGCACCAAGGCCGGCAGCGCGGTGCGCTCGGACAGCGCCGGCTCCGGTTGGACCACTTCCTGCGGCGCTGGAGCGGGCGCCATCACGGGCGGCGCCGTGCTGCCCGTCGCGGCCGGCGTTGGTCGCGCCTCGGCGGTGGCTTGCGGCGGCGCTGCAGCCTCGGGCGTCGCAGCGGGCGCCGCCGGCTCGGCAGCCGCTGGCACAGCCTCGCCGGATGTGGGCTGCGCCTGCCACTGCCCCAGGCGGGCGGCACCGGGGCGGTCGTCGGCGGGGCGGTCAGGGTCGTCGCGGCGCACGGCGCCGCCCCAGCGTCGCTGGGTGGCCGTGCCCTGCGGGCCGGTGTAGGCATCGCTGGCCACGGTGGCGGCCTCGCCACGGCCCAGCGGCTCGCCGCGCAGCGTCACGTTCAGCGCGCCCCACACCCCTTCGCCGGGGCGGGCACTGCCACCTGGTGCGTTGCCCAGCACCAGCACGGTGAGCACATGCAGCAGCAAGGCCAGCAGCAGGCATTGACGCAGCGGCGCCGGCCGCAGGCCGGCCGGGCCACGCCAGCGGCCAGGCAGCAGATCGGCGATCAGGTCATCGGCAGTGGTGGAACTCACGGCGCGCGGTGCCAGGGCGCCGGCCCGCGCCGGCGCGGCAGTCGCCGCGGCCACCCGCCAGGCCGGCAGATGGCGCATTCTGGCCGCGCCAGCGGCGTGCGAACACCCGAACAGCGCGGCTGTTCCGCGCGCGCCGCGGCGCCGGGATCAGCGTCCCGCGGCGTCCACCCGCGGGGCCAGGAACCAGCGGCCGTGGCGCACGGCCCAGGCCCCCATCGCGGCCAGCCAGCACTGGGCCGCAAACAAGGTCAGCGGCGTGCCGGCAGCCGGCACCAGCGTGGCCGCCAGGCGGGCCACGACACCGGCCTGCAGCGCCCAGAACATCATCCAGGCCCAGTTGTCGGCCACCAGGCGGCGCCCGGACTGGCCCACCGCCACCCAGGTGGCCAGCGCGAACAGCGTGCTGCCGAGATAACCCATCGTGAACGCATGCAGCGGCGCCAGGCCCAGGCCCATCGCGCCATCGCTCAGGCTGACCAGCGCATGCGACACACCGCCCAGCGTGAAGGCCACGCCCAGCCAGAAAAAGCCCATGTGCAGCATGGCCAGCAGGCGGATGCCCTGGCCTTGCACCAGGCCCCAGCGCAGCGCCAGCCACAGCAGCAGCGCCCCGCCCGGCAGCTCGATGGCCGCGCGCAGGCCGGCGGCGCCGGCCGGCAGCGTGCCGCCAGCCAGCGATTCGGCCGCGGCGAACGGAGCCTGCACCGCCACCAGCAGCGCCAGGATGCCCAGCAGCGCACGCGGCCGCCAGGCGTCCATGGGGCCCCAGGACCGGGCGTCGCCGGCTTGCGCCGGCACGACGGCCGTGGTGATGAACGGGAGCATGCGGTGCGCCGCGGTGGCCAACACCAGGCCGAAGCAGCCCCACAGCGCAGCGTGCATCGCTGCGCGGGCCACGCCGTCGGCGCCCAGGGCCACCGCCACGGCAGCCGTCCACAAGGCCACCACGCCCACGCCGCAGCCCAGCAGCACCAGCGTGGCGTGGTCACGGTCGGCCTGCGGCACCTGCATGCGGCTTTCCAGCAGCATCAGGCCGAACAGGCCGGTGCCCAGCGCAAAACCCACTGCCACCGCGGCCAGGCCCAGCGCCGCCAGCGCCGCGCTGAGGTGAAAGCCCGCAAAGGCCGCCAGCCAGCCCAGGCCGATCAGCGCCACCGGCACGCGCAACGGGCTGGCCGGCACCGCCACCTGGCCCAGCCAGCGCGGCCCTGCAGTGAACACCAAACCCAGGATGAACAGCGGCATGAAGCCAAAACCCATCACCAGTGCATGCGCGCTGACCGGTTCCACGGCCCAGGGCAGCACCACGCCGGCGGCACGCGCCACCAGCGCCAGGCCCCACCACAGCGCCGACACCGCCATCACCACCGCTGCGGCGAAGAAGGCCAGCCGGTGCGGCGCCTCGAGCAGGCGGGCCAGCGCGCCAGTGCGGGCGGCCGCGCGGGAACGGCGGCCGCCAATGGTGCCGGAGGGCATGCCGGCGGGTGCGGGTTGCAGCGGGATCATGGGGTCACGCGAGACGGGAAGTGATGAATCGGGTGGCCCGCCCGCGCGGCCGCGCATGCAGCTGGCGTCGGGGCGGTGGTGTGGCGGGTGGTCAGGTCGGCAGAGGCTGCGGCACGGCCATGCCGCGGGTGAGCAGGCGCTCGATCAGCTCGTGCACGCTGCGGATCTGGGCGCCGAAGGGCAGCGCCCCGACGCCGCGGAAGAACAGGCCCTTCTTCAGGTCGCCGCGCATCGCGGCGGCGAGCTGGTTGTCGATGCAGAACTGGCCCCAGTCCTTGAAGCCGTCGCGCAGGCCGCACTGGGCCAGGCAATCGAAGGCCTTGGTGCAGCGTGCCTTGGCATGGGCCACGGCCTGCAGCGCCGGCTCGGCCTTCAGGTAACTCTTGAGCCAGGGCGTGGCCACGGCGCGCGCCGGCAGGCCGGCCACACTGGTGAACTCGACCATGTCCTCGTCGCGGGCCTCGGCCAGCACGCGCTTGAACTCGTCGCTGGCATCGCCCTCGGTGGTGACGGCAAAGGGCGTGCCCAGCTGCACGCCGGCGCCGCCCAGCGCCTGGATGCGCGCGATGTCCTCGCAGCTGCGGATGCCGCCGGCGGCGATCAGCGGGATGTCCACGCCCATCCTGGCCAGGAACTCGCGCGCCTCGGGGATCACGCGCTCGAAGTCGAAGCGTGGGTCGTTCAGGTCGGCGATGCGCGCCGCGCCCAGGTGGCCGCCGGCCAGGCGCGGATGCTCGATGACGATGGCATCGGGCAGGCGCTTCTTGCGCTCCCACTTCTTCACCAGCAGCGAGATGCCGCGGCTGTCGCTGAGGATGGGCACCAGCAGTGCGTCGGGGTGCTCGGCGGCCAGGTCGGGCAGATCCAGCGGCAGGCCGGCGCCCACCACCACCATGTCGACGCCGGCTTCCAGCGAGCGCTTCACATAGGCGGCGTAGTCGCTGACCGCACGCATCACGTTCATCGCGATCAGGCCCAGACCGCCCGAGGCCGCGCGCGCGGCCTTGACCTCGCGTTCCACCGCCTCGAGGTTGGCGGCGTCGATCTGCGCCTTGGTGTCGGCGTCCTGGCCCTGGCGTGCGGCCAGGCCTTCGGTGCGCGCCATCAGGTCGGGGTGGTGGCGGCGCAGATCCACACTGCTGAGCGTGCCGATGCCGCCCTCGCGCGCCACCGCGCCGGCCAGCCTGTGGGCCGACACGCCCACGCCCATGCCGCCCTGCACGATGGGCAGCAGCGCGCGGCCACCCAGGCGCATGGGCCGCAGGCCGCTGCTGGCCAGTGTGGGCAGGAGGTCGGGCGCGATGCCCGTGTCGACGGCAACCGGGGAGAGCATGTCTTTGGGGGGCCCGGTGCCATCGCGCGAAGGCGCGCCTGGACGGGCGGTTGGATGAGCAGGCGGCAGGCTAGCCGCCGCGCCCCGCCCGGAACTTGATCAAGATCAGGGACAACCCGAATGCTAGCGAGTTCCGAGGGCCTTGCGCCAGCCCGGGCGGCCGCGCCGGCGCGCGCGGCGTGCAATCCGGCCGGCGCGCCTGGCGGTGGGCACATCGCCCACAATCGCGCCCGATGAATCCCGACCGTGTGGACTGCGTGGTGATCGGCGCCGGAGTGGTGGGCCTGGCCGTGGCGCGCGCGCTGGCCCTGGCCGGGCGCGAGGTGGTGATCCTGGAGGCCGAAAACGCCTTCGGCAGCGTGACCAGCGCGCGCAACAGCGAGGTCATCCACGCCGGCATCTACTACCCGCCAGGCTCGCAGCGCGCCGCGCTGTGCGTGCGCGGCAAGGCGCTGCTGTACGACTTCTGCGCCAGCCACGGCGTGGCACACCGGCGCTGCGGCAAGCTGATCGTGGCCGCCACGCCCGACGAGTTGCCGGCCCTGGCCCAGTTGCAGGCCACCGCGGCGGCCAACGGCGTGCACGATCTGCAATGGCTGGGCGCCGCCGAAGCCCAGGCGCTGGAGCCGGCGCTGGCCTGCGTGGGCGCGCTGCTGTCGCCGTCCACCGGCATCATCGACAGCCATGGCCTGATGCTGGCGCTGCTGGGCGAGGCCGAGGCGCATGGCGCGGCACTGGCACTGTGCGCCAGCGTGGCCGGTGGCCGGCTGCTGCCGGGTGGTGGCGCCGAGCTGCAGGTGCTGGACGGCCCCAGCGGCACCGGCACCACGCTGCAGGCACGGTGCGTGGTCAATGCCGCCGGCCTGGGCGCACCGGCACTGGCCCGGCGCATCGCCGGCCTGCCGGCGGCCTGCGTGCCGCAGGACCACCTGGCCAAGGGCTGCTATTTCACGCTGGCCGGCCGCGCACCGTTCTCGCGCCTGGTGTACCCGGCCCCTGGCCCCAGCGGCCACCTGGGCGTGCACCTGACGCTCGACCTGGCCGGTCAGGCGCGCTTCGGCCCCAGCTTCGAATGGGTGCAGGCCATCGACTACACCGTGGATGCCGCCCAGGCCGCGCCCTTCTACGCCGAGGTGCGGCGCTACTGGCCGGGCCTGGCCGATGGTGCGCTGCAGCCGGGCTATGCCGGCATGCGGCCGAAGATCAGCGGCCCGGGTGAGCCTGCGGCCGATTTCCGCATCGACGGCCCGGCCGTGCACGGTGCGGCGGGCTGGGTCAACCTGTTCGGCATTGAATCGCCGGGGCTCACGGCCTCGCTGGCGATCGCTGAGGCGGTGGCGGCGCTGCTGGCGGACGCCGCGCCGCCGGGGTGAGGCCGGTGCGCGCCACCACGGCCCTGCGGATCAGGGCGCTGGCGCTGCTGCTGGCCACGCCGCCGGTGCTGGCCGGCACGCCCTGCCCGCCGGTGGATCTGCCGCAGCAGGCGCTGCAGGCGGTGAACGCGCTGCGCGCCAGCGGCGCGCGCTGCGCCGGCCGGCTGATGGCGCCGGCCCCGGCGCTGCAGTGGTCGGCCCCGGCCGGACAGGCCGCCGCCGCCCATGCCGCCGACATGGCCGGCCACGGCGGCCTGGCCCACCGCGGCAGCGATGGCAGCCAGGGCGGTGATCGGCTCGAGCGCGCCGGCTATGTGTGGAGCAGCTGGGGCGAGAACCTGGGCCTGGGCCACCGCAGCGTGGCGGCGCTGGTGGCGCACTGGGCGGCCAGCCCCGGCCACTGCGCCAACCTGCTGAACCCGCGTTTCACCGAGCTGGGCATGGCCTGCGCGCGCAGCGCCAGCGGCGAGCCGTACTGGGCGCTGACGCTGGCGCGCCCGTCCACGCCGCCGGCCGCACGCTGACGCGCCGGCGGCCTGCGGCGGCGCTCAGCGCACGCCGCTGAGCGTGCGCGCCGGATCGGGCCGCGTGCCGGTGAGCGCCCGGCGCAGCCCGGATTCGAACAGCGCGGCATCCAGCGGCTTGACCCAGTACTCGTAGGCGCCCAGGCTCATGGCCTTGATGATGTCCATCGTGAGCCGGTCGCCGGTGAGGATGCTCAGGCGCAGCCCGCGCGCGGCGATCTCGTCGCTCAGCTGGCGCACCACCTCGAGCCCGTTCATGTCGGGCAGGTGCATGTCGAGCAACACGAAGTCGGGCCGCGCGGTGCGTGCCAGGTGCACGCCGTCGGCGCCGGTGGCGGCATGCAGCAGCTGCACGCCGGGATGGGCATCGAGCAGCGCCCCCACCAGCTGCACGCTGACCGGCTCGTCCTCGATGTAGAGCACGGTGCCCTGCAGCGGCGCGGCAGGGGCGTTGGCGGGCGTGGAGCTCATCACGATCGTCCTGGAGAGTCCGAGGGGGGCGCACGGTTGATCGCCGCAAACGCCACCGGTCGATCGAAGCCCGCAGCATAGCGCCCCGGCGGCACGGCAGCACATGGCCACGGCCGCAACCAGGCCGCCGATGTGTGCCGGTTTGCAAGCACACAAACTGAGCGGCACCCGCCAGGACGCCGAAACCCCTAACGCGACTGCGGTGCGTCCAGCCGCTTCACCGCCACCTCGCCATCGACGAAGGGCTTGATGCCCAGCGCCTCGTGCACCCGGCGCGGGTGCAGCGCCGCGCCCTGGGTGATGACCAGGGCGACGCGGCGCAGGTCGTCGATGTTGCGGGTGGGGTCGCCGTCGACCAGCACCAGATCGGCCCGGCGGCCGGGCAGGATCTCGCCACGGTCGCCCAGCGTGCCGCTGACCTTGGCGCCGTTGTAGGTGGCGATGCGCAGCGCCTCGCCCGGCGTGAGGCCGGCGCGCGCATAGGCGATCACCTCGCTGTGCAGCACCAGGCCGGCGATGTGGTCGGTGCCGGCCACCAGCGTGATGCCGGCCTGGTGCAGGCGCAGCGCAAAGGCCGAGAGCTTGGCCACCGCGGCGCGGTAGCGCTGCGCCGTGGCCTCGTCGGGGATCTTCATCTGCGCCGCGCGCAGGCTGCGCTGCATGTCGGGCGGCAGGTGCTGCATCACGCCGGCCAGCTCGGCCGGCTCTTCGCCATTGCGCTGCTGCAGGAACTGGAAGGTCATCAGCGTCAGGTCGGCCACCGTGCCGCGCGCGCGCAGCTTGGCGATGAAATCGCGCGCCGCCGGGCTGTCCAGGTCCAGCTCGCCCAGGCGCTCGGCCGGCAGGTAGAAGCGCTCGAGCGTGCGCGTGTCGGTGCTGGGGGTGACCAGGAAGTTCAGCAGCAGCTGGTTGACATGCGAGACCTCGTCGAAGCCCATGTCCACCACCTCCTCGGCGCGCAGGAAGGCCGGCACATGGCCGGCCACCCGCAGGCCGCGCTGGTGGGCGTGGGCTATCGTTTCCTTCAGGAACTCGCGCGGGAAGGAGTTGTAGATCTTCAGCGTCCGATAGCCGCGCTGGGCATACCAGTCGACCGCCGACCTGGCGTCGTCGAGCGTGCGCACGAGGATGCCGTGCGACGAGGAGAAGGCGCTGGCGCCCTCGATGAAGCCGGCCGGCTCGATCTGCGGATAGGCCAGCTCGCCGCGCGCCGTCTCGTCGAGCAGCTGCTGCAGCTGGGCATTGCCGTTGCCCATGTCGCGCACGGTGGTCACGCCGGCCGCCAGGTGCAGGCCGCCGGTGCCGCGCCAGGCATGGTCGTGCATGTCGAACAGGCCGGGCAGCATCACGCGGCCGGCGGCGTCGATCTCGTGCGCGGGCTCGCGCGCCGGGGCGCTGCCGGCGGGCAGCACGGCGGTGATGCGCCCGCGCAGCACGTACACGTCGGACAGCGGCCCCAGGCGCGCCGCAGCGCTGTCAAACACGCGCGCATTGCGCACCACGCTCAGGCCCGGCAGCGGCTGCAGCCACTCGGCGCGGCGCTGGCGGTGCAGCAGGGCCTCGGCCTCGCGCTGGGCCTGGCGCAGCGCCGGCAGCTGGGCCTGCCAGCCAGCCTCGATCAGCGCGCCCCAGCCCAGCCACAGCGTGGCGAACAGGCGCGGCTGCGGCTCGTCGGTGGCCCACAGGTAGCTGGGCGACAGGCCCAGCCCGGTGTGCACCAGCAGCTGCAGCGCCTGCCGCCGGCCATCCTGCTCAAGGGTGTGACGGGCCAGCACGCGCTGGCTCAGCCGGCCGGTGGGCAGCAGCGGCAGCGCGCGGTCGGCCCGCTGCGCCAGCGCGGCCAGCGCCACGCTGTCGAGTGCCGGCGAGCCGTCGGTGGCGGCATACAGCGCCGGGCCGTCGACCATGCGCTCGCCGTGGTCGACCTGCGAGCGCCAGCTGGCGCGGCCGGCCATGCGCTCGAAGCGGTCGCCGATGGTGTTGCCGTAGGTGCCGGTGCCCTGCACCTCGTAGTGCAGCGGCGTGCCGTCGTCGGCCAGGCGGATGCGCTCCACAGTCTCGGGGCCGCGGCCGTTGTCCTTGTAGTCGAAGCGCACGGTGAGCTGGCGCGCGCCCTCCACCCGCGCCTGCTCGACCACCATGCCGCCCAGGCGCTGGCCGCTGGATTCGGAGATGACCTCGTAACGCCAGGTGGGCTGCGCGGCCTGGGCCTGGGCATGCGCCGCCGGCGCCGTGGCCGCCAGCAGCCAGGGCAGCAGCAGCCACCCGGCCGCGCGCCAGGGCAGGCCGGGCCCGCGCCCCCTGCCGCGGCGGTGCGGCCCGGCCTGCGCGCCCTGCACAGCGCCTGCGCGCCGCCCATGTGCCATGTTGCTGCCTGTCGTCACCGAGAGCCTCCCTGCGCACCCACGCGCTGCTGCGCATGATGCCGCAGGGCCGCCGAACCCCGCGCCGGGCAGGCGGGCCGCCTGCGCGGCCGGCAACAGGCTCAACGCCGCCGCGCCAGGGCGCGCCACAGCGCTCGCAGCGGCGCCCACCACAGCGCCAGCACCAGGCCGGCCAGCACCAGCGCGGCCAGGCTGCGCCAGGCCCAGGGCGCGATCAGCGCCAGCGACAGCACCGCCAGCGCGCCATGCCACAGCGCCCACAGCCGGCCGGTCCAGCCCGGGGCGCCCGACAGGCCCAGCCGCGCCAGCCCGGCCATCAGCCAGTCCAGCAGCGCCGGTTGCGGCTGCCGGTGGCGCACCTGCAGCGCCTGCACCGCGCCCTGCCACCACCAGGCCTGCAGACCCAGGCCCAGGCCCAGGCTGCCGAAGACCAGCAGGTACAGCAGGGCCAGCACGCCCACCGGGCCGCCGCGCCACCAGGGCGGGGCCGCCTCGGACGGGGCGACGGGGCCGGGGCCACGGTGGCTGCGTGCGGCAGGGCCTGCGGCTTGGCGGCGGGCGGCAGCCCCGCGGCGCTGCGGCGCGCAGCCTCAGCGCGCCGCGGCCGC
>CAYPDO010000142.1:0-9126 GCA_964409495.1 uncultured Bordetella sp. | reverse complement strand
CGCTGGCCCGCCGGTTGGGGCACCCGGCGCCGCGGGTACGCGGCGCCACCCGCCGAGGGCTAAGCGAGCAGGGCTTTCAGCTGGCCGATCACCCAGTCGGGCTGCTCGTGCACGATCCAGTGGCTGGCCTGCGGATGGCGGTGCACGCTGAGCTGCGGCACCCATTGCGCCAGGCCGTCCAGCAGGCCGGGCAGCAGGGCGTGATCGGCCTCGCCCCACAGCACCGTGGTGGGCACCGTGACGCGCACCACCGAATCGGGCAGCTGCAGTTGCGCCAGGGCCTGGTCGTCGGGCCCGGTGGGCGGGCGCAGCGGCGAGGCGCGGTACCAGTTCAGCGCGCCGTCCAGGCCTTGCGACCACACGGCGCGGTAGCGGGCACGCACTGCCGGCGTCAGCCAGTCGGCCGGGCCGAAGCGCTGCAGGATGGCGAACAGTGCCGCGAAGTCATCGCCCGCCAGCCGCGCCGCGGCATCGGGCTGCACCAGATCGAGCATGTAGGCGCTGGCCGCGCGCTGCGCGGCGCTGGCCAGCAGCTCACGGCGGAAGGTGGCCGGGTGCGGCGAGTTCAGGATCACCAGGCGGCGGATCAGATCGGGCCGCAGGGCGGCCAGGTTCCAGGCCACGCCACCGCCCCAGTCGTGCGCCACCAGCAGCTCGAGCGGGCGCGCGGGCGTCACGCCCATGTGGTCCAGCAGCGCCAGCGCATCGGCCACCAGGTGCCGGGGCCGGTAGGCGGCCACCTCGGCCGGCGCCGTGCTGTCGGCATAGCCGCGCTGGTTGGGCGCCACGCACCAGGCCTGCGGCGCCAGCGCGCACATCACCTCGTCCCAGGCAAAGGCTGCCTCGGGAAAGCCGTGCAGCAGCAGCACACGCGTTGCGGCCGCCGCATCGCCCGCGGTGCGGCAGTTCAGGCGCACCGGCTGCGGCTGGCTGCCCGGCACCGGCAGGTCGAACAGGGAGATGGCATGGCTCATGGTCGCGCAGTGTGCGTCGGCCGCACGCAGCCGTGGCGTCAAGCCGGCGACACCCAGCAGCGCGCGCCATGGGCACGGCCGCGCTCAGGCTGAAGGCGGCAGCTCCTCGACCTCGAAGTCGTCGCCCAGTGCCGAGGGCTCCCAGCCTGCCAGCGCGCCCAGGCGCCAGCCATGCAGCACCTGGGCGGCATCGGCCACCCCCTGGCGCTTGAGCGCCGAGAACAGCGCCACGCCGATGTCGGCGTCTTCGGTGGCCAGGTCGGCCAGCGCGGCCTGCGCGGCGGCCAGCGACTGCGTGGCCTCGGCGCGGGTCAGCTTGTCGGCCTTGGTCAGCAGCACCAGCAGGCGCACCTCGCCCACGCTGACCCGCTCGGCCACGAAGTCGAGCAGCTGCAGATCCAGCGGCGTGAAGCCGTGGCGGCTGTCGACCATCAGCACGATGCCGGCCAGCGGCTCGCGCTCGACCAGGTAGTCGGCCATCACCTTCTGCCAGCGCTGCTTGTCGCTGCGCGACACCGCGGCATGGCCGTAGCCGGGCAGGTCGACCCAGCGCGCATCGGCGGCCTCGCGCGGGCCGACCTCGAACACGTTGAGGTGCTGGGTGCGGCCGGGCGTCTTCGAGGCGAAGGCCAGGCGCTTGTGGTCGGCCAGGGTGTTGATGGCGGTGGACTTGCCGGCATTGCTGCGGCCCACGAAGGCCACCTCGGGCAGGATGCCGGGCGGCAGCTGGTTGAGCTTGCTGGCGGTGGTGAGAAAGCGTGCGCTGCGGGCCCAGGTCACGGCCTCGCGTTCAGCCGCCAGCGCAGCCTCGCGCTCGGCGCGGCGCGCGGCCTGCTCGGCAGTCTTGGCGGCGGCTTCCTCGGGGGTCAGCGCCGAGGGGCGCTGCGCCTTGGCCGCGGGGGCCTTGGCGGGCCGGGCCGATGCCTTGCGCGCGGGCGCGGCAGCGGCCTTGCGGGCGGGGGCGCCAGCGGCGGCGCTGGGGGCCGACTCGGGTCGGGAAGTGGCGTGCGAGGCGTCGGCGCCACGGTGGTCGGCTGTGCGGGTCATGGAGCATTGTAAAATCCGTCGGTTTAGTCCCCCGCGCCCCCTTCATCCGGGCCAGGCGCCCGGCCGTCCCACCGTCAAGGTTCCTCGACATGAAGTCGCTGCTTGCCGCCCTGCCCAAGTTCGTGCCCACCCTCGCGCTGTCGACCCTCCTCATCGGGCCGGCGCTGGCCGCTGATGCCAAGGGCCCGGCCAAACCCGATCTGGCCAAGGGTCAGGAAAAGGCGGCAGCCTGCATGGCCTGCCACACCGCCGACGGCACGCGCGGCAGCCCGGCCAACCCGATCCTGCAGGGCCAGCACGCCGAGTACCTGGTCAAGCAGCTCACCGAGTTCAAGTCGGGCAAGCGCCAGAACCCGGTGATGAGCGGCATGGCCGCCCCGCTGACCGAGGAAGACATGCGCAACATCGCGGCCTTCTACGCCAGCAAGGAGCCCAAGCCGGGCACCGCCAAGAACAAGGATCTGGTCGCCCTGGGCGAGAAGATCTACCGCGGTGGCATCGCCGCCAAGCAGGTGCCTGCCTGCGCCGGCTGCCACAGCCCCAACGGGGCCGGCATCCCCGCGCAGTACCCGCGCGTGGGCGGCCAGCACAGCGATTACACCGAGGCGCAGCTCAACACCTTCCGCGCCGGCACGCGGGCCAACTCGGCGCAGATGGTGAGCATCGCCGCGAAGATGAGCGACAAGGAAATCAAGGCCGTGGCCGACTACATGGCCGGTCTGCGTTAGACCTGGGGCACCCGGCCCCGCGGGTGTGCGGCGCCACCCTCCGAGCGCGTGCCAGCCCGCGCAGGGCGCCCCACCTGCACGCTGAGCCAAGTCAAACCCTGCATGCTTAGCCTTCGCTGAAGGGCCGGTCGCTGACCGGCCCTTTTCGTTTTGATGCCGATTGACCTCGGATAATTCCGGCCCATGTCGACTGCCCTGCCCACCGCCCCGGCACCGGAGCCTGCACCTGCGCCGTCGCGCGTGACGCGCGATCTGCTGGATCTGCTGTCGTCGATGCGTTTCGCGATCACGCTGCTCACGGTGATCTGCATCGCCTCGGTGATCGGCACGGTGGTCAAGCAGCACGAGCCGTACAACAACTACGTGAACCAGTTCGGCCCGTTCTGGGCCGAGGTGTTCGACAAGGTCGGCCTGTACGCCATCTACAGCGCCAGCTGGTTCCTGCTGATCCTGGCCTTCCTGGTGGTCTCCACCAGCCTGTGCATCGCGCGCAACACGCCCAAGATCCTGGCCGACCTGAAGAGCTTCAAGGAAGGCATCCGCGAGCAGTCGCTCAAGGCCTTCCACCACAAGGCCGAGGGCACCCTGGCGCTGGCACCCGAGGCCGCGCTGCAGCGCGTGAATGCGCTGCTCACCGCCCAGGGCTGGCAGGCGCGCGCCCAGGTGCGCGCCAATGGCACGATGGTGGCCGCGCGCAAGGGCATGGCCAACAAGATCGGCTACCTGGCGGCGCATTCGGCCATCGTGCTGATCTGCCTGGGCGGCCTGTTCGACGGCGACCTGGTGGTGCGCGCGCAGATGGCCCTGCTGGGCAAGACGGCCTATGCCGGTGGCGGCCTGATCAGCGACGTGAAGCCCGAGCACCGCCTGCCGCTGGCCAACCCCACCTACCGCGGCAACCTGCTGGTCACCGAGGGCGGGCGCGCCGGCACGGCGGTGATCAACATGTCCGACGGCGTGGTGCTGCAGGAGTTGCCCTTCGACGTGGAGCTGAAGAAGTTCATCGTCGAGTACTACGAAACCGGCATGCCCAAGCTGTTCGCCAGCGAGATCGTGGTGCATGACCGCGAGACCGGTGCCAAGACCGCGGCCACAGTGAAGGTCAACGAGCCGGTGTTCCACCGCGGCGTGGCCATCTACCAGAGCAGCTTCGACGACGGCGGCAGCCAGCTCACGCTGCGCGCGCTGCCGATGAAGGGCCGCAGCGAGCCCTTCATAGTGCAGGGCGCCGTGGGCGGCAGCACGCGGCTGACCAAGGGCGGCTCGGACGCCGATGCGCTGACGCTGGAATTCACCGGCCTGCGCGTGATCAACGTCGAGAACCTGGGCGACGCCGCCACGCCCGAAGCCGCCGGCAGCGCCACCGATGTGCGCAAGGTGGACCTGGCCAACACGCTGGACAAGCACCTGGGCTCGGGCGTGAAGGGCAGCCGCGACAAGCAGCTGCACAACATCGGCCCCTCGGTGAGCTACAAGCTGCGCGACGCCAGCGGCCAGGCGCGCGAGTTCAACAACTACATGCTGCCGGTGGCCGTGGATGGCCAACGCGTGTTCCTGGCCGGCGTGCGCGAGACGCCGGCCGAGCCCTTCCGCTACCTGCGCATCCCGGCCGACGAGCAGGGCGCGGTGGACGGCTGGTGGCGCATGGCCACGGCCCTTCGCGACGAGACCATGCGCGACAAGGCCGTGCGCCGCTACGTGGCCAAGGCCACGCCGGCCGACAAGCCGCAGATGGCCGAGCAGCTGGTCACCACCGCACAGCGCGCGCTGGGGCTGTTTGCCGGCGCCGAGCATGTCAGCGTGCCCGGCGGCAAACCGCAGGACAGCGCCCCCGGCGGCCTGCCGGCGCTGGCGCAGTTTGTCGACGCCAGCGTGCCCGAGGCCGAGCGCGCGCGCATCTCCGAGGTGCTGCTGCGCATCGTCAACGGCTGCCTGCTGGAGCTGGCCAACCTCAGCCGCGAGCAGGCCGGCCAGCCGCCGCTGGCCAGCGACGAGGCCACGCAGCGCTTCATGACCCAGGCCGTGCTGTCGCTGTCGGACGCCGCCTACTACCCGGCGCCGGTGCTGCTGCAGCTGTCGGATTTCAAACAGCTGCAGGCCAGCGTGTTCCAGGTGGCGCGCGCGCCCGGCAAGACCCTGGTGTACCTGGGCGCGGTGCTGCTGATCATCGGCGTGTTCGCCATGCTCTACATCCGCGAGCGCCGGCTGTGGATCTGGCTGGCACCGGCCGACGCCGGGGCCGCCGCTGCCGCCGGCGGAACCAAACTGCAGGCGGCACTGTCCACCACGCGCCGCACGCTGGACACCGATGCCGAGTTCGAATCGCTGAAGACCGCGCTGCTGCATGATGCGGCGCCGGCCGCCGCCGCCCCGAAGGACACGCCATGAACACCACCACCGCCCCGGGCACCACCACGCTGGTGATGGGCCGCCCGGGCCTGATCGGCCGCCTGACCCGCCGCAGCGCCTTCGACTGGCTGTTCGCGCTGCTGGTGGCCGTGGGCGCCGGCTATGCCTTCCAGCGCTACCAGGCCTCGATGGACGGCTACGAGCAGGCCATCCTGCTGGGCAGCGTGCCGGCCCTGGTGGCGCTCGGCTGGGCCTGGGGCCCGCTGCGCGTGCTGGCGCTGGCGGTGGGCGCGGCCACGCTGGGCGCCATTGCGCTGTACGGCCGCCACAGCGACGGCTTCGGCGCCGACCTGGCGCAGGCCGACAACGTGTTCCTGCTGAAGTACTTCCTGTCCAGCCAGAGCGCGATCCTGTGGATGAGCGTGCTGTTCTTCATGAGCACGGTGCTCTACTGGATCGGCCTGCTCGCGCGCAAGGATGCCGGCGGTGACAACACCGGGCTCAAGCTGGGCACGCGCCTGGCCTGGGCCGGCGTGTTCATGGCCCTGGTGGGCACGCTGGTGCGCTGGTTCGAGAGCCACCAGATCGGCCCCGACATCGGCCACATCCCGGTCAGCAACCTGTACGAGGTGTTCGTGCTGTTCTGCTGGCTCACGGCGCTGTTCTACCTGTACTACGAGCAGCACTACCGCAACCGCGCGCTCGGCGGCTTCGTGATGCTGGTGGTCAGCGCCGCGGTGGGCTTCCTGCTCTGGTACACGGTGGCGCGCGAGGCGCAGCAGATCCAGCCGCTGGTGCCGGCGCTGCAGAGCTGGTGGATGAAGCTGCATGTGCCGGCCAACTTCATCGGCTACGGCACCTTTGCACTGGCGGCCATGGTGGCCTTTGCCTACCTGATCCAGCGCCAGGCCGACGAAACCCGCTGGTGGAAGCTGGCACCGCTGGGCGCGCTGGGCCTGGTGCTGTGCTTCGAGCCCATCGTGTTCCGCGCCAGCAAGCTCAGCAGCTCGGCCAGCTACTGGGCCGTGTACGCCGGTATCAGCCTGCTGATCGTCATCGCCATCCTGGCCGCACGCCGGCGCATCGCTGCCGCACTGCCGGCGCCCGAGGTGCTGGACGACATGATGTACAAGGCCATCGCGGTGGGCTTCGCGTTCTTCACCATCGCCACCATCCTGGGCGCGTTCTGGGCCGCCGAGGCCTGGGGCGGCTACTGGAGCTGGGACCCGAAGGAGACCTGGGCGCTCATCGTCTGGCTGAACTACGCCGCCTGGCTGCACATGCGCCTGATGAAGGGCCTGCGTGGCGCCGTGTCGGCCTGGTGGGCGCTGGGCGGCCTGGTGGTCACCACCTTCGCCTTCCTGGGCGTGAACATGTTCCTGTCGGGCCTGCATTCCTACGGCGAGCTGTGAGCGGGCGCTGATCGCCGCAGGCTAGGCTCTGAAGCCCCCCACCCATCACCGGCCCCAGCGCACCGCCCATGCCCTACGTCCAACGCGATGCCGACCGCCGCATCGCCCGCCTGTGCCGCGACGCCGAGCCCGATGCGCAGGAGTTCCTGCCCGCCGGCGATCCCGAGGTGCAGGCCTTTCTGGGCCAGGGTGGCGAGGGCACCGACTTCCGCGCGCTCGATGCCGACTTCGTGCGCGTCATCGAAGACGTGGTGGATGTGCTGATCAGCCGTCACATCATCGCCATCACCGATCTGCCGCCCGAGGCGCGCGCCAAGCTGATGTCGCGCAAGAGCTACCGCGACAGCCTGTTTCCGGGCGGTGGTGCGCTGGTGTCGGGCGCTGAGATCGACGAGGCCGTGGGCCGCACGCTGTTCGGCCGGCCGGTGCCGGACTGATCTTCGCCGGCCCATGCCCGCACGCCGGCGCGTGGAACCGCCGGCCGTGCGTAAGGTCTGAGCCCTTGCCGGCGACTGAACCGGCATGTAGCACGGCCCGCATCGGGCCCGGAGATGTTTCCATGCCCTATCTGCGCCCCGACCGTGGCTTCGACCACCCTGTTCCTTCCGAGATCACACCGCGTGCGTTGGTGGAGGGCCGGCGCGAATGGATGAAGCGCGTGGCCGCCGGCGCGCTGGGTACCTCGCTGGCTGCCTGGGCGGCGCGTGATGCGCTGGCCCAGCCGGCTGCCAAGGGCGCGGCCTTGCCCAGCGCCAAGAGCGCCGTGGCCGGCGCGGTGACCATGGACAAGCCCACCAGCCGCCAGGACGCCACCAGCTACAACAACTTCTACGAGTTCGGCACCGACAAGGCCGACCCCGCGCGCACCGCCGGCACACTGAAGACCCGGCCCTGGACGGTAGCCATCGAAGGGGCGGTGAAAAAGCCGCGCACCATCGGCATCGACGATCTGCTGAAGCTCAGCCCGATGGAAGAGCGCATCTACCGCCTGCGCTGCGTCGAGGGCTGGAGCATGGTGATCCCCTGGGTGGGCTTCTCGCTGGCCGAGCTGATCCGCCAGGTCGAGCCGACCGGCAACGCGAAGTACGTCGAGTTCATCACGCTGGCCGACAAGGCGCAGATGCCGGGCCTGCGTTCCGGCGTGCTCGACTGGCCCTATGCCGAGGCGCTGCGCATGGATGAAGCCATGCACCCGCTCACGCTGCTGGCTTTCGGCATGTATGGCGAGGTGCTGCCCAACCAGAACGGCGCGCCGGTGCGCCTCGTGGTGCCCTGGAAATACGGTTTCAAGAGCGCCAAGTCCATCGTCAAGATCCGCTTTTCCGAGCAGATGCCCGGCACCTCGTGGAACAAGGCCGCGCCGCAGGAATACGGCTTCTATTCCAACGTGAACCCCAAGGTCGATCACCCGCGCTGGAGCCAGGCCACCGAGCGCCGCATCGGCGAGGACGGCATCTTCGCCAAGAAGCGGCCCACGCTGATGTTCAACGGCTACGAGGCCCAGGTGGGCCAGCTCTACGCCGGCATGGACCTGGCCAAGTTCTTCTGAACTCGGCGCGCCGGTCTTGAACAAGCTGTTGCTGCACGCCGCGGCCAAGCCGCTGCTGTTCGTGCTGATGCTGCTGCCGGCCGCGCTGCTGGTGCAGGGCGCGATCGCCAACACGCTGGGGCCCAACCCCGCGGAGGCGTTGATCCGTGGCAGCGGCGACTGGGTGCTGCGCAGCCTGATGCTGGCGCTGGCCGTCACGCCGCTGCGCGAGGCCACCGGCTGGACGGCGCTGGCGCGCTGGCGGCGCATGCTGGGCCTGTTCGCGTTCTTCTACGGCCTGCTGCACTTCCTGTGCTACGCCTGGCTGGACATGGGCTTCGCGCTCGACGACATCCTGCGCGACATCGCCAAGAGGCCCTTCATCCTGGTGGGCACCGCCGCGCTGCTGGCCCTGGTGCCGCTGGCCGCCACCTCGTTCAACGCGGCGATCCGCGCGCTGGGGGCCGCACGCTGGAAGGCCCTGCACCGCCTGGTGTTCGTGGCCATCGGGCTGGCTCTGCTGCACTTCTTCTGGATGCGCGCGGCCAAGCAGAACTTCGGCGAATGGGCCGTGCACGCCGCCATCGTGGCCCTGCTGCTGGGCTGGCGCCTGGCACGGCGTGCCAGGCGTCACGCCCGGCCCTGACGCGCCCGGGGGCACCCCGCGCACAGGGGGGCGGGGCCCCCAAGGCCCGGCCGTAGCATCCCGTTACAGCGGTGGCCGGCCCAGCATGGGCGCGCCGCCAAGGATGCTGCGATGACCGACCCCAACTCCCGCCCTGCAGTCCGCCCGGCCAAGCGCCCGCGCGATGGCCGCCCCGCCGCCCACCACCAGCGCGCCCTGAACCTGGCCCTGGTGGGGCTGGATGCCGCCGCCATCCGCGCCCGGCCGGCCGAGATGGCGCAACGCCTGGCCGAGGTGGCGCAGTGCCTGCGCCACCTGGACGACCTGCGCAGTGCCGATGCCTACCTGGAGCGCGCCCTCGGCTGGGCAGCCCTGCTGCCCGCCGGCGCGGCCCACGCGGCCCGTGCCGACCTGCTGTGCACCCAGGCCGAACTGGCCTGCCAGGCCGCCGACCAGCACGACG
>CAYPDO010000141.1:0-9153 GCA_964409495.1 uncultured Bordetella sp. | reverse complement strand
CGGCCACGTTCATGATCATGGGCGACAAGTGCACGCGGCGCTGCCCGTTCTGCGACGTGGGCCACGGCCGCCCCGACCCGCTGGACGCGAACGAGCCGGCCAACCTGGCCAAGACCATCGCCGCGCTGAAGCTCAAGTACGTGGTGATCACCAGCGTCGACCGCGACGACCTGCGTGACGGCGGCGCCGGCCATTTCGTCGAGTGCATCCGCCAGGTGCGCGAGCAGTCGCCGGCCACGCGCATCGAGATCCTGGTGCCCGATTTTCGCGGCCGTGACGACCGCGCGCTCGAGATCCTGAAAGCCGCACCGCCGGATGTGATGAACCACAACCTCGAAACCGCGCCGCGCCTGTACAAAGAGGCTCGCCCCGGCTCCGACTACGCGTTCAGCCTGAACCTGCTGAAGAAGTTCAAGGCCCTGCACCCCGATGTGCCGACCAAGAGCGGCCTGATGGTGGGTCTGGGCGAGACCGACGAGGAAATCCTGGCGGTGATGCGCGACATGCGCGCGCATGACATCGACATGCTCACCATCGGCCAGTATCTGGCGCCCAGCGGCCACCACCTGCCGGTGCGCCGCTATGTGCACCCCGACACCTTCAAGATGTTCGAGGCCGAGGCGCTGAAGATGGGCTTCACCCATGCCGCCGTGGGCGCCATGGTGCGCAGCAGCTACCACGCCGACCAGCAGGCCTCGCAGGCCGGGGTGTCCGACGCGGTCTGAGGGCCGCGCCGCGCAGGGCATGAAAAAAGCCGGCGTCTGCCGGCTTTTTTTGTTGCGGGCACCGGGCGGCGCCGCTCAGGCGTTTTCGGCCAGCAGCTTTTCCACCAGGGCGTGCAGCGCCTCGAAGTCGGGCTTGCCGACATAGCGCTTGACGATCTCGCCGCGCTTGTTGATCAGGAAGGTGGTGGGTGTGAGCTGAACCTGGCCGAAGCGCTGCGCCACTTCGCCGGTGTTGTCGATGGCCACGCCGAAGGGCAGCTTGCGCGATGCGGCGAAGTTGGCCACATAGGCCGGCGGGTCGTAGCTCATGGCCACCGCCAGGGTCTGGTAGCCGCGGCCCTTGTACTTCTCGTAGGTGGCCACGATCTCGGGCATCTCGGCCACGCAGGTGCTGCAGCTGGTGGCCCAGAAATTCACCAGCACCACCTGGCCCTTGAGCTGCGCCAGCGACTGCTTCTGGCCATCGAGCAGGGTGTAGTCCACCGCCGGTGCCGCGGCGCGCTCGCCCTGGCCCCCAGCCCAGATCAAGCTGCCCGCCACGGCGGCGGCCACCAGCACGGCGGCGGTGGCAAGATGGCGTCGGGCAATCAGCATGGGAGGCCTCACATGAAACGGCGAGATTTTACGGTCGGGCTCGTGGTACCGGGCTTGTGGGGGTGGGATCCGGCCCGGGCCGCCGGGTTCAGTGAATCCGAGGCGGCGCAGGGCATCCGCAGCGCGCTGCAGCGCGGTGCCGAGCTGGCGGTGGCCTCGCTGGGCAAGACCGACGGCTTTCTGGGCAACCCGCTGGTGAAGATCCAGCTGCCGGGCGTGCTGAACGATGCCGCGAAGCTGCTCAAGGCCACCGGCCAGCAGAAGAAGATCGACGAACTGGTCACCGCGATGAACCGCGCCGCCGAACAGGCCGTGCCCAAGGCCAAGACCTTGCTGGTGAGCACGGCCAAATCGATCTCGGTGGAAGACGCAATCCGCATCGTGCGCGGCGGCGAGACCTCGGTGACCGACTATTTCTCCGGCAAGACACGCCAGCCGCTGGGCGAGCAGTTCCTGCCCATCGTCACCCAGGCCACCGAGAAGGTGGCGCTGGCCGACAAGTACAACGCCGTGGCCGGCAAGGCCGGCAAGCTGGGGTTGCTCAAGGGCGACGACACCAACATCCAGCGCTATGTCACCGGCAAGGCGCTCGACGGCCTGTACCGGCTGATCGGCGAGGAGGAGAAGAAGATCCGCCGCGACCCGGTCGGCACCGGCAGCGCCATCCTGAAGAAGGTGTTCGGGTAGCGCAAGCGCCGCCGCGCGGCATTTCAGTGCGGCGCGCGGTGCTCAGCGCTGCCGGGCGAGTTCCATCACCAGCACCGCGGGCAATGTGTGGCGCAGGCCGTCGGCGCCCACGCGTGCGCCTTGCGGGCTCATCTCGTAGTCCTGGCCGGTGGGCGTGATCTCCACCAGCGCCACCGGTTTCGGGCTGGCGGTCAGGGCGCCCAGCAGGGCCTGCAGCGCATCACCGGCAAAGCCGGCCTCGTAGATCAGCACCTGCGGTGTGCCGTCGGCGCAGTATTCGCGTGCGGCGGCCACGGTGGACACGTAGTCGATGAACAGGTCGTGGCCGCGCAGCGCCTCGCGCACCAGCTGGCGCGCCTCACGCCGCGCGGCCAGCACCAGCAGCTGGCCACCGGCCATCAGCGTGGCCCCGCTGGCGGGCGCCGGCTCGGCGGCGCTGGCACCTTCGAGCGTGTCGTTCACCGTGTGCGGAAACTCCAGCGTCAGCGTGCACTGCACCGCGTCCAGCTCACGCAGCACCAGCACGCCCGCCACATGGGCGGCGTACTGCAGCAGCAGCCAGTCCAGCGTGTCCAGGGCCTCGAGCTCGGACGCGGTGGCTGGCGTGTCGGCCAGATCGGCCGGGCGGTGGTTGAACTGGCACGACACGCGTGCGCGCACCGGCCAGGGCTTCAGGTCGAGCTTCCAGTCCAGCGTCGAGCGGGTGGCCGCGCCGGCCCAGTCGGCGGCGGCGCGCAGCAGGCGGTGGATCAGCGTGGCATCGCCCATCACCTCCAGGTCAGCCAGCAGCTGCCGCTGGCCCGGGCCCTGGGGCCCGGCGTCACTGGCGCGTTCGGCGATCACGGCGCCCAGCACCTCGGTGAGCGACACCCGCTCGACCGATGGATGCGCCTGGCCATCGATGAAGCGGGCGATCTGCTGCCCGCGCAGGCCCGCAGTGCGCGCGAGGTCGATTTCCTCGCGCAGCGCCTGCACGCCCAGGCGGTCGATCTTGCCGCTGCTGGCCAGCCGCAGCACGCGCTCCAGCGCCTGCGTCAGCGGCACGGCCACCTCGGCGGCCAGGCGTGCCACCACGTCGCCCAGGGTCGGGTTGTCGCGCGTGGCGGCGCTGGCGGCGGGAGGGGGCGCAGGGGGGACAGGTGCGGGCGCGGCGGTCATGTCGGCGAGGTGCATGGGCGGCGGAATCTCGGCTCTGCGGCTGCAGCGGCACCAGACCCGTCTGGTGAGCCGTGCCGCCAATGCCAGCGGGTGACGCTAGCACGGCACCGGCGGACACAGGTGTCGACGAGGTAAATGGTTATGTTCCGTTACCTCGGCCGCGCACCGCCGCACCACACCCGGGCCGCTGCGCCATGGCGTGAAACGCGTCACAGCAGGCTGGCGTGGTCTGGGCCGGGATAATCCGGCCGATGGCCCAAGTCATCCCGCGCCGCGCCGCGCGCTTCAGGCGCCTTGCCGCGCTCTTGCTGCCGGCCCTGCTGCCGGCCTGCTCTCCCACGCTGGACTGGCGCCAGGTGCAGCCGCCGGGCTGGTCGCTGGCCGCGGCACTGCCCTGCCGCCCCGATGTGGTCGAGCGCCAGGTGCCACTGGCCGGCCCGCCGGTGGCGCTGACGATGTGGTCGTGCAACGCGGACGGGCACTTGTTTGCCCTGGCGTCGGCCGATCTGGGCGATCCGGCGCGTGTCGGCCCGGCGCTGCAATCGCTGGTCGCGGCCGCGCGGGCCAACCTGTCGGCACACGTTGAGTCTGACCAGCCTGCCAGCGTGCCGGGCATGACGCCGCATCCGGCGGCACGGCAGCTCCAGCTGGCCGGCCGCCGCCCCGACGGCGAGGCCGTGCGGGCGAACCTGCGGGTGTTTGCCTACGGCACGCGTGTCTACCAGGCCACCGTGCTGGGCCCGCAGGCCGGTGACGCCCAGGTTCGGCCGTTGGCCGAGGGGCTCGAGGTGCGGCGATGAGGGCTGGCCCGACCGGGCCGATGCGTCCGGGCGCGGTGGCAGCCATGTTCCTGGCCTTTGCCTTCGCCTATTTCTTCTCGGCGCTGCTGCGTGCGGTGACCGCCACGCTGGCGCCGGTGTTCAGTGCCGAGCTGCAGCTGGCCGCCGGGCAGCTGGGGCTGCTGGCCGGCGCCTACTTCCTGGGTTTTTCGAGCATGCAGCTGCCGCTGGGCAGCGCGCTTGACCGCTGGGGGCCGCGGCGCGTGCTGCTGTCGTTCCTGGGGGTGGCCGTGATCGGCTGTGTGGCCTTTGCGCTGGCGCGCGGGCTGGCCCAACTGCTGCTGGCGCGGCTGCTGATCGGCGTGGGCGTATCGGCCTGCCTGATGGCGCCGCTGACCTGCTTTCGCCATCGCCTGTCGGCGGCGGCGCAGCTGCGCGCCAACTCCTGGATGCTGATGACCGGCTCGCTGGGCATGCTGGCCTCCACGCTGCCGGTGCAGTGGCTGCTGCCGCTGACCGGCTGGCGCGGCCTGTTCGCCATCGTGGCGGGCCTGCTGCTGGCGGCCATGGCACTGCTGGCGCTGGCGGTGCCGGCCGATCCGCCGCGTGCGGCGGCACCGGCTGGCGAGGCGCTGCACGCCGGCACGCCTGCCGATGCCGGCGACGGCCGGCCTGCGGTGACGGCGAGCCCCGCCGGCGGCTACCGTGAGGTGTTTTCGCATCCGGTGTTCGTGCGCGTGGCGCCGCTCGGGGTGGTGGTGTACGGCGGCATGGTGGCCATGCAATCGCTGTGGATCGGCCCCTGGCTCACCCAGGTGGGCGGCCAGCCGGCGGCGGCGGCCGCGCAGGGGCTGTTCATCGTGAACCTGGCCATGCTGCTGGCCTTCCTGTGCTGGGGTCTGGCGATGCCGCGCCTGATCCGCGCGGGCTGGGCCGGCGAGCGGCTGATCGCCAGGGCCTGGCCGCTGGGCCCGCTGTGCCTGGCCTGGATCCTCTGGCAGGGGGCTGACGCGGGGGCCGGCGCCTGGGCCCTGTGGTGCGTGCTGACCAGTGTGGTCACGCTGAGCCAGCCGGCGGTGGGTCAGGCCTTCGCGGCGGCGCTGGCCGGGCGCGCGCTGTCGGCCTTCAACCTGATGATTTTCGTCGGCGTGTTCGCCGTGCAATGGGGCATCGGCCTGGCCATTGACGCGCTGCGCATGGCGGGCTGGCCGGCAACCCAGGCCCACCGGCTGGCCTTTGGCGCCTTCCTGCTGCTGAGCGTGCTGGCCGGTTTGTGGCTGAACCTGTTGCGCTGGCGCGCCGGACGTCACGCCCCGGCGCGAACGCACGGTCGATAATGGCCGGCAACCCGACGCCGCGCATGACCACCGGTCTGTTCATCATTGCCCACCAGCCGCTGGCCTCCGCGCTGCGCGACACGGCCCTGCATGCCTTTCCGGACAGCGCGGCGGCCATCGCCGCCTACGATGTGCCGGCCGGCCGCGACACCGAGCGTTACCTCGGCGAGGCCGAAGCGCTGATCGCCGCGATGCCCGGTGGCGACATCCTGATCCTCACCGACGTCATCGGCGCCACGCCTGCCAACCTGGCGGCGCAGCTGGTCAAGCAGGGCCGGCGCCGCGCGCTGGCCGGCGTCAATGTGCCGATGGTGTGGCGTGCCCACGCCAACGCCCACCTGTCACTGGATGATCTGTGGGCCAAGGCGCGCGACGGCGCGCTGGCCGCAGTGCAGCCGGTGGTCACCCCGCCGCCCCAGAACCAGGCTCAAAAGGCCAGCGCCCATGCTCCGAACGACCGTCACCATCAGCAATAAGCTCGGCCTGCATGCCCGTGCCTCGGCCAAGCTCACCAAGCTGGCCGGCAGCTTCCGCAGCGAGATCCACCTCAGCCGCAACGGCCGGCGCATCAATGCCAAGAGCATCATGGGCGTGATGATGCTGGCCGCAGGCCTGGGCAGCGAGGTGGAGGTGGAGGCTGATGGCGCCGACGAGCAGGCCGCGATGGACGCCTTGCTGGCGCTCATCACCGACAAGTTCGGCGAAGGCGAATAACGGCGACGCCGACCCGCCTTGCCATCAGCGCGCCGGCTGATGGCGCGCGCGCCGGGTGTCAGCCCAGGAAGTGGCGGCGGTAGCGTGCCGGCAGGTTGGCCAGCTGCATCATCATCGGCAGATCGGCGGTGTTGAAATCCGGATCCCAGGCCGGCGCCCCGAGCACCTGGGCGCCGCAGCGCAGGTAGCCCTTGATCAGCGGTGGCATCTCGGCCGGCCGGTTGTCCAGCGCCAGCTGGTCCACCGGCAGCGGCAGGTGCGCCGCCACCTGCAGTTCAGGCGGGGCCAGGTGACGCTCGCGCAGTTGCGCCCAAAGGCTGGCCGCCGCGTGCCCGCCGTCGCGCATCGCCACGCTGGCGCAGCCCACCATCGTGCCCAGGCCGTTGCGCTGCATGAACTCCGCCAGCGCCGCCCACAGCGCGATGATCACGCCGCCGGCGCGCCAGTCGGGATGAACGCAGGACCGGCCCAGCTCCACCATGTCGTCACGCAGGTGGTCCAGCGGCGTCAGGTCGAACTCGGATTCGCTGTAAAGGCCCCCGGCACGACGCGCGGCCGCCGGTGTCAGCACCCGGTAGGTGCCCACCACCTCTGGTGCGTGGTCGCCATGGCCAGCGGTGCGCACCAGCAGATGCTCGCAATGTGCATCGAACGGGTCGGCATCATGGCCTGCCGGCGTGCCGGCCGGCGGCGACAGGCGCGCGCCCATCTCCTGGGCAAACACCCGGTAACGCAGACGCTGGGCGGCACGCAGGTCGTCGTCGTGGCGCGCCCACAGCACTTCGATCGGCGCTTCGGCCGAGTGGGCGGGTGCACATGCCACCGGGGCAGGTTGGGCATGGCTGGGCGAAACCGGGGCGTGCAACGTCAGTTCCATGGTGCGGGGGTGTCGGTCGTTGGCTCGGCGCAGATGCTGCGGCTGCGTCGTGACCGACCCGTGACCCGGGCATGACCGTTGCGTGATGCCCGCCGCCTGCCGCTGCGCCGGCCGCGGCGGTGGCTCCGCCAGGCGAAGCTGGCGGCGCTGCTACATTGCAAGGCATGAGCATCCAGATGTTCGGGCTGCCCGTCTCGCGCGGGGTGGCCATCGGTCGGGCCGTGCTGGTGGATTCCAGCCGGGTGGATGTGGCGCACTATTTCGTGGAGCCAGAACGCGCGGCGGCAGAAATCGACCGCCTGCGTCACGCCCGCGATACCGTTGCCGAAGAACTGGGAGCGCTCAAGCGCGACCTGCCGGCCGAAGCGCCGTCGGAACTGGCCGCCCTGCTCGATGTGCACCTGATGCTGCTGCACGATCCCATGATCACCGACGCACTGCGCCAATGGATCGAGGTGCGTCACTACAACGCCGAATGGGCCGTCACCGCGCAGACCGAGGTGCTGGTGCGCCAGTTCGACGAGATGGACGACGCCTACCTGCGTGAGCGCAAGGCCGACATCGAGCAAGTTGCCGAACGGCTGCTGCGCGCGCTGGCGCGCGAGGGCAGCGCGCTGCCTGCAGCGGCCCATCCGCGCGACTTCGGCGGCGAGGATCCGCTGGTGCTGGTGGCCAATGACATCGCACCGGCGGACATGCTGCAGTTCAAGGGCAGTGTCTTCACCGGTTTCGTCACCGATGTCGGGGGGCGCACTTCGCACACCGCCATCGTCGCGCGCAGCATGGACATCCCGGCGGTCGTGGGCGCGCGCGAAGCCAGTCGCCTGGTGCGGCAGGATGACTGGTTGATCATCGACGGTGACACCGGGGCGGTGCTGATCAATCCCTCACCGATCGTGCTCGAGGAGTACCGTTTCCGGCAGCGCCAGAGCGAACTGGAACGCGCGCGCCTGCACCGCCTGCGGCACACCCCTGCCGTCACGCTGGACGGCGTGCAGGTCGAACTGCTGGCCAACATCGAACTGCCGGGTGACGCCGCGGCCGCACTCGAAGCTGGCGCCGTCGGCGTGGGCCTGTTCCGCACCGAGTTCTTGTTCATGAATCGCGGTGGCGACCTGCCGGACGAAGACGAACAGTTCGAGGCCTACCGTGCTGCCGTCGAGGCGATGAAGGGCTTGCCCGTCACCATCCGTACCGTCGACATCGGCGCCGACAAGCCGCTCGACCGAATGTCGCTCAACGAACTGCGCCATGAACACGCCTTGAATCCCGCCCTCGGCCTGCGCGCCATACGCTGGAGCCTGTCTGAACCAACCATGTTCCGACAACAGCTGCGCGCGATCCTGCGCGCCAGCGCCTACGGCAAGGTGCGTGTGCTGGTGCCGATGGTGGCGCACCGGCGGGAGGTGCAGGCCATTGTCGAGGCGCTGGCGCGGGCCAAACAGCACCTGCGCGACGCCGCCATCCCCTTCAACGACGTCGAGCTGGGCGCCATGGTGGAAGTGCCGGCTGCAGCGATGACCATGCCCATGCTGCTGCAGCACTTCGACTTTGTGTCGATCGGCACCAATGACCTGATCCAGTACACCTTGGCCATCGACCGTGCCGACGAAAGCGTGGCCCACCTCTACGATCCCTGGCACCCGGCGGTGCTGAGCCTGATCGCCAATGTCATCACCGCGGCCAACGCGCAAGGCAAGCATGTGTCGGTGTGCGGCGAGATGGCCGGCGACACCGCCTTCACCGAATTGCTGATCGGCATGGGATTGCGCAGCCTGTCGATGCATCCGAGCCAGATGGCGGCGGTCAAGCAGCGCGTGCTGCGTACCGACAGCCAGCGCCTGGCGCGGCTCGTCCCTGGCGTGCTGGAAGCCACCGACCCGGCCGTGACCTGGCAGCAAATGCTTGGCCAGACCACGCGCAGCAGCCTGAACTGATCCCGCCAAGCGCTGCTGGTCCCGGCAAGAGTGGTCGGCCGGCATTGCCGGCACACCTGAGCGCACACCTGAGCGCACGGCGGACGCCAAGGCCCCGGCGCAAATTTTTTGCGCGAGGGTTTACACGGCCCTCCAAGCCGTGCCAGAATGCAAGGCTCGACGGGAAGCAGACCTGCAACGCCAAGCGGCAGCAGCAAAGCAGAACAGAGAAACCAAGCGGTTGACAGGGTCTTTAATTCGACACATAATCCCGCTTCTTTGCTGATGACAAGTCAGCGCGCTGCAAAGCGAAGTTCTTTAACAACATACAGCCGATAAGCGTGGGTGTTTGAAGGCGAGTGCGAA
>CAYPDO010000140.1:0-9233 GCA_964409495.1 uncultured Bordetella sp. | reverse complement strand
GAGCGCGTGGTGCTGCCCGGCCAGGGCGCGATGCGCGACTGCATGCGCGAGCTGCACGATTCCGGCCTGAAGGAGGCCGTGCTCGAAGCCGCCCAAGCCAAGCCCCTGATGGGCGTGTGCGTGGGCATGCAGATGCTGCTGGAGCACAGCGAGGAGCAGGACACGCCGGGCCTGGGACTGATCGGCGGCCGCGTGCGGCGCTTCCGGCTCGAAGGCCGGCTGCAGGCCGATGGCAGCCGCTACAAGGTGCCGCAGATGGGCTGGAACCAGGTGTTCCAGCAGGCGCATGCCTGGCACGGCGGCGCCGTGCACCCGATCTGGCAGGGCGTGCCCGATGGCGCCTACTTCTACTTCGTGCACAGCTTCTGGGCCGATCCGTCGGACGCGCACCACAGCGCCGGCATCACCGAATATGGCGAGCGCTTTACCAGTGCGGTGGCGCGGGATAACATTTTTGCCACCCAGTTCCACCCCGAGAAGAGTGCCGACCACGGTCTCGCGCTGTACCGCAACTTCCTGCACTGGCGGCCCTGAGCCACGGCAAGCGATGCCAGCGCTGCTTCCCGGTTTCCCCCTCTCTACACCTGTGCTGCAACAGCCATGCTGCTGATCCCCGCCATCGATCTGAAAGACGGCAAGTGCGTCCGCCTGCAACAAGGCGACATGAACGTGTCGACCACTTTCGGCGAGGATCCGGCCGCGATGGCCCGGCGCTGGTTGGACGCAGGCGCGCGGCGCCTGCATCTGGTGGACCTGAACGGCGCCTTTGCCGGCAAGCCGGTGAATGAGCCGGCCATCAAGGCCATCCTGCGCGAGGTGGGCGACGAGATCCCGGTGCAGCTGGGCGGCGGCATCCGCGACCTCGACACCATCGAGCGCTACCTCGACGACGGCATCAGCTACATCATCATCGGCACGGCCGCGGTCAAGAACCCCGGCTTCCTGCAGGACGCCTGCACGGCCTTCGGCGGCCACATCATCGTGGGCCTGGATGCCAAGGACGGCAAGGTGGCCACCGATGGCTGGAGCAAGCTCACCGGCCACGAGGTGGTCGACCTGGCGCGCAAGTTCGAGGACTACGGCGTCGAAGGCATCATCTACACCGACATCGGCCGCGACGGCATGCTCACTGGCATCAACATCGAGGCCACGGTGAAGCTGGCGCAGGCGCTCACCATCCCGGTCATCGCCTCGGGCGGGCTGAGTGACATCGCCGACATCGAGCGCCTGTGCGCGGTGGAGAGCGAAGGCGTCGAAGGCGTGATCTGCGGCCGCAGCATCTACACCGGCGCGCTGGATTTCGCCGCGGCGCAACAGCGCGCCGACGAACTGCTGGCCGGCTGAGCGCGGCGGCGCTGGCCGCAACAAAAGAGGGCGCCGCGAGGCGCCCTTGCCGTTGGCGCAAGGCCGTGCCTCAGGCGCTGCGGCGCCGGCGCTGCCCGGCCCAGCCCAGCAGCGCCAGGCCGCCGAGCATCAGCGCGTAGCTGCCGGGCTCGGGCACCGGTGCAGCCTGCAGGAAGGCGCGGATCTCGCCGCTTGGCACGAACGAGGTGTGGATGTTCAGGTAGGCCGAGCCGGAGGCCAGGCCACTGGCCAGGGCCGCGAAGGCGCCGGCCGCGGTGCCGCCATTGGCCGTGATGTAGGTCGGGTTCCAGCTGCTGGCCAGGCTCATGTCGAACAGCTGGTGGTAGGTGCCGGACTTGACGTTCTGCACACCGCTGCCGGTGCCCGGAAAGCCTGGGAAGGTGGGCAGCGGCGTGGCCACGCCGGCGCCGCCGGTGCCGGGCGTGGGCGTGCAGCAGTGGATGTGCGAGTTGGTCACATTGCCGGTGAGGTTCGAGAACGAGACGCTCAGGTCCATGCTGAAGTTGTCTTCGTTCAGGATCAGGGTCACCTGTCCCGTGCCCTGGGACTGATCGGCCGGGGGGAGCTCGCCCAGGTTGCTGAGCGTGCCCACATAGGTGACGGCGTGGGCCCAGGCGGCGGGTGCGGTGAATAGCGTGGCGGCGGCCGCAGCGGCAGCCAGTGTGGCGCGGTGGTGCATGGTGATTGACTCCAAGAGGGCGGAGGGTGCCGAGGAACAGTCCTCGACGAGGGATACGGCCATCGCCCCCGGCAGCGTCCGCAGCGCGCGCCCACGAACAAGGGACAGGGATAATCCCAGCGCCTGCCCAACCGATCGCACCATGCTCGCCAAACGCATCATTCCCTGCCTCGACGTCACCGGCGGCCGTGTCGTCAAGGGCGTCAACTTCGTCGAACTGCGCGATGCCGGCGATCCGGTGGAGATCGCCGCGCGCTACAACGAGCAGGGCGCCGACGAGCTGACCTTCCTCGACATCACCGCCACCAGCGACCAGCGCGATGTGATCCTGCATGTCATCGAGGCGGTGGCTGCGCAGGTGTTCATCCCGCTCACCGTGGGTGGCGGCGTGCGCACCGTGGCCGATGTGCGCCGGCTGCTCAACGCCGGGGCCGACAAGGTGAGCTTCAACTCGGCGGCCATCGCCAACCCGCCGGTGATCCGCGAGGCCAGCGACAGGTACGGCGCGCAGTGCATCGTGGTCGCCATCGATGCCAAGAAGCGCGTCGGCGAAGACCTGGCCGCCAAGGGCCCGGGCTGGGATGTCTACAGCCACGGCGGACGCAAGAACATGCACCTCGATGCCGTGGCCTGGGCGCGCCAGATGGCCGAGATGGGCGCCGGCGAGATCCTGCTCACCAGCATGGACCGCGATGGCACCAAGATCGGCTTCGACCTGGAGCTCACCCGCGCCGTCAGCGATGCCGTGCCGGTGCCGGTGATCGCCTCGGGCGGCGTGGGCGCGCTGCAGCATCTGGCCGAGGGCATCCAGATCGGCGGCGCCGATGCGGTGCTGGCGGCCAGCATCTTCCACTATGGTGAGTTCACCGTCGGGCAGGCCAAGGCGGAACTGGCGCGCCACGGCATTGCCGTGCGCCCATGAGGCCCTTGAAGCCAGCTGTCGCCCGGCCGACCCGCATGTCCCGGATCCCCACGCCTTGCCAGGAGCGCCCATGACCGCGCCGCCCAAGCCGCCGCGCGAAGTGCGCCTGATCGGCGGCGCGCTGCGCCGCAGCAAGCTGCCGGTGGCCGACCGCCCCGGCCTGCGTCCCACGCCCGACCGGGTGCGCGAAACCCTGTTCAACTGGCTGGGCCAGGACCTGTCCGGCTGGCGCGTGCTGGATGCCTTTGCCGGCAGCGGCGCGCTGGGCTTCGAGGCCGCGTCGCGCGGCGCCGCCCAGGTGCTGCTGCTGGAACGCGACCCGGTGCTGGTGAAAAGCCTGCGCCAGAGCCAGGAACGCCTGAAGCTCGGCAGTTTGCGTGTGGACACCGCCGAGGCCGTGGCCTGGATGAACCGCTGCCCGCTGGCCAGCTACGAGCTGGTGCTGCTGGATCCGCCGTTCGACGCCGGCCTGCTGCCGGCGTCGCTGGCCGCAGCCGCGCCGCTGCTCACGCCCGGCGGCTGGCTGTATGCCGAAGGCCCTGCCGCGCTGACGCCGGACGACATGCCGGCAGGGTTGACGCCCTGGCGTCAGGGCCGCGCAGGGGCCGTGTTCTATCATTTGTTGCAGCGCAACACCTGAACCGGTCCGCCGAGGCCGGTCCGCCGCCCGCGGCCCCTGGCCAGCCGGGCGGTGACATGACACCCACGAGGAGACCGCGATGACCCAGGCCAAGTTCATGACCGCCGTGTACCCGGGCACCTTCGACCCGATGACGCTGGGCCATGAGGATCTGATGCGCCGTGCCTCGCGCCTGTTCGACAAGCTGATCCTGGCGGTGGCTGCCGGCCACCACAAGCGCACCATGTTCACCATCGCCGAGCGGCTGGAGATCGCGCAGGAGATCGCCAGGCCCTACGGCAATGTCGAGGTGGTGGCCTTTCGCGGCCTGCTGCGTGATTTCGTCGTCGGCAACGGCGGCAATGTGGTGGTGCGCGGCCTGCGCGCGGTGAGCGACTTCGAGTACGAGTTCCAGATGGCCGGCATGAACCGCCAGCTGATGCCCGATGTGGAAACCCTGTTCCTGACGCCCAGCGACCACTACCAGTTCGTCAGCGGCACCTTCGTGCGCGAGATCGCCACACTGGGCGGCGACGTGTCGAAGTTCGTCGCGCCGTCGGTGCTGGCGCGCCTGCAGGAGCGCGTGGCGCATCAGCCGCCGGAGGCCTGACCATGGCGCTGATGATCACCGACGAGTGCATCAACTGCGATGTCTGCGAGCCCGAGTGCCCGAACCAGGCGATCGCGATGGGCGAGGAGTTCTACCGCATCGACCCCGGCAAGTGCACCGAGTGCGTGGGCCATTTCGACGAGCCGCAGTGCGTGCAGGTGTGCCCGGTGGAGTGCATCCCGGTGAACCCCGAGCGGGTGGAGAGCCGCGAGCAGCTGTGGGCCAAGTACCGGCTGCTGGTGGTCAAGGCGGCCTGATCAACCCGGGCCGCGGGCCTCACGTCGCTCAGGCGCTCTTGCGCGCCTTGCCGTGGCCCTTGGCGCGGGGTTTTGCAGCCGGTTGATCCTGGTCTCTGGCTTTGCGCGCCGAGGGCCCGGGCCGCTTGTCCTTGCGCGGCTTGGCGGCCTTCTTGGCGCCGGCCTCGGCGGCCGGGGCCGCTGCCTTGGGCGCCAGGTTGCCGGCCGCCGGCTGCGCGGCGGTTTCGCGCTTGCGGCGCTCGTCGGCCAGTTGCCGGGCCAGTTGCGCCTCACGTGCGGCGGCCTCGCGTGCCAGGCGCTGCTGGTCGGCCGTGGGTGGCGCGGGCGTGTCGAGCTTGACGCCGCCCGGGCAGGGTTCTGACGAATACTGGCCCGGCCCGCAGCGGTAGACCGGCGTGCCGCCACCGCCGGCCGGCGCCTGCGCCACGGCCAGAAGCGGCAGGGCCCCCAGGGCCAGCAAGGGCAGGACGTGGACGGCGACGGTGCGGGGCAGCAGGGTCATGGTGTCGACGGCGGGGTGGCGGTGGGGCCGGCGGGCGGCACGGCGTCGGCCGGGGGGGCGTCGGCCCGCGGCGGCTTCGGCCGGGGCGGCTTGCTGGTGTGGATCAGCGCGGTGGCGCGGTCGAATGCGCCGTCCAGCAGCTGCGGCAGGGCCTGCAGCGAGCGACTGAGCGCCTGGTCGATGGCGATGCGCTCGTCCAGCGGCGGCTTGCGCAGCACATAGGCCGCCACCTCGCCGCGGTGGCCGGGGTGGCCGATGCCCAGGCGCAGGCGCCAAAAGTCAGGCGTGCCCAGCTGGGCCTGGATGTCCTTCAGCCCGTTGTGGCCGGCGGCGCTGCCACCGCGCTTCAGCTTGGCTTCGCCGGGCGGCAGATCGAGCTCGTCGTGCACCACCAGGATCTGCTCGGGCGCGATCTTGAAGAAGCGCGCCAGCGGGCTGACCGCCTTGCCCGAGAGGTTCATGAAGGTCATCGGCTGCTGCAGCCAGACCGGGCCGGCGCTGCGGTTCACGCGCGCCACATTGCCGTGGTAGCTGCGGTCGAAGGCCAGCGTGCCGCCCAGCTGGCGCGCGGCGGCGTCGACCCACCAGAAGCCGGCGTTGTGCCGGGTGTCTTCGTATTCGGGGCCTGGGTTGCCCAGGCCGACGATCAATCGGATCATGGGCCGGATTATCCCGCCGGGGGCAGGGCCTGGGTCGCGCCGGCGGCTGCGGGGGGCCGCAACGCGCGTGCCGCGCCCGCGGCCAGGGCCCGGCCGATGCGGTCCAGCGTGCCGGCGCGCGGCGCACCGGCGCCGGGCGCGGCCGCATCGGCGGCCTGGCTGCTCAGGCGCCACTGGTGCCAGTGCAGCAGCACGTCCACATGCACCGTGGGATGCAACTGCAGCAGTTCGCCGCGGGCCAGCCAGTCGGCCGCCATCTGCTCGGGCAGCACGCCGATGCCCCAGCCCATCACGGCCGCGCGGGCATGGGCCTCGGTGGCCGGCACATGGCGTTCACGCAGGCGCGGCCCGCGCACGCCGAAGGCCTGGCTGACCCACACGCTGTGGTTGTCGTCCTTGCGGTTGAACACCAGCCACGGCACGCTGGCGAAGTTGCCGCGGTGCAGGCCCTGCGGCAGCTGCGCGGCCACGAAGCCCGGGCTGGCCACCGCCACATAGCGCATGCAGCCCAGCGGCGTGACGCTGCAGCCGCGCAGCGCCTCGGCCACGGTGCTCACGCAGCCCAGCACCGCGCCTTCGCGCAGCCAGTCGTGGGTGAAGTCCTGGTCGTCGACGATCAGCTCCAGGCCATAGCCTTCGCGCTGGCCGTCCAGCACCACCTCGTGCAGCGCCGGCAGCACCCAGGTGGCCAGGCTGTCGGCGTTCACCGCGATCGGCAGGCGCTCGTCCTGCGACAGCGCGGCGCCCAGCTCGCGCGACATGTCGGCGCGCATGGCCTGCATCTGGCGTGCGTAGCGCAGCAGCACCTTGCCGGGTTCGGTCAGGCGCAGCGGGCGGCTGCGCACCACCAGCAGCCGGCCCAGACCGGTCTCCAGCGTGCGCAGGCGCTGCGACACCGCCGACTGGGTGATGCTCAGCTGCTGCGCCGCCCGCTCGAAGCTGCCGGCATCGGCCAGCGCGGCCAGGCATTCCAGTGCGGCGGGGTCAAAGGCGTTCATGCGTTGGGGGGGCGGTGGCTGGCCGTGGCGGGTGGCAGCGGTCTGTGTCACATCAGCGGCGCCAATGTAGTTCGAGTTCTGGCGATCCGGCTTCTGATTCGTGCGCGTCATCCGAAGAATGGGCCGCTCACCGCCCGGGTGGCCGGGCGGGCACCAACACCATCACAGGAGACCGCCATGCGCATTGCCGTGCCCCGCGAAATCAAGAACCACGAGTACCGTGTCGGCCTCACGCCGGCTTCGGTGCGTGAGCTGGTGGCCCATGGCCACGAGGTGTGGGTGCAGACCGGCGCAGGCGCGGCCATCGGCCTGGACGATGCGCAGTACCGGGCGGCCGGCGCCCACCTGGCCGCTGATGCCGCCGCGTGTTTCGCCACCGGCGAGATGATCGTCAAGGTCAAGGAGCCGCAACCGGCCGAGATCGCCATGCTGGGCGAGGGCCAGATCCTCTACACCTACCTGCATCTGGCGCCTGACCGCGCGCAGACCGAGGGCCTGATCGCCAGCGGCGCGGTGTGTGTGGCCTACGAAACGGTGACCGGCCCCGGCGGCGGCCTGCCGCTGCTGGCGCCGATGAGCGAGGTGGCCGGCCGCATGTCGGTGCAGGCCGGCGCTGCGCATCTGGAAAAGAGCAAGGGCGGCATGGGCGTGCTGCTGGGCGGCGTGCCCGGCGTGGCGCCCGCATCGGTGGTGATCCTGGGGGCCGGCGTGGTGGGCACCCATGCGCTGCAGATGGCCGTGGGCCTGGGTGCCCAGGTCACGGTGCTGGACAAGAACCTCGACCGTCTGCGCGCGCTCGACCTGGTGTTCGGCAACCGCATCCGCACGCTGTACTCCACCGCCCAGGCGGTGGAAGAGGCCGTGCTGGCGGCCGATCTGGTGATCGGCGGCGTGCTGGTCCCGGGTGCTGCCGCGCCCAAGTTGGTGACGCGTGCGCTGGTGGCGCGCATGAAGCCCGGCGCCGTGGTGGTGGACGTGGCCATCGACCAGGGCGGCTGCTTCGAGACCTCGCATGCCACCACGCACGCCGAGCCCACCTATGTGGTCGACGAGGTGGTGCACTACTGCGTGGCCAACATGCCGGGCGCGGTGGCGCGCACCTCCACCTTCGCGCTGAACAACGCCACGCTGCGCCACGCGCTGGCGCTGGCGGATGCCGGCTGGCGCGGCGCGCTGCGCGCCGATGCGCACCTGGCCGCCGGCCTCAACGTGGCCCTGGGCCAGCTGTTCTGTGCGCCGGTGGCGCAGGCGCATGGCCTGCCCTGCCAGCCGCTGCAGGCCGTGCTGGGCTGAGCGTGTGGCGGGCCGACCAGGCTGCCGACGTGTGCGTCAGGGCCGGTCGGGGCGCTGCAGTCGCGCAGGATCGAAGCCCAGTGCCCGCAGCCGTGCCTCCAGGCCTTGCCACGTGGCGGCATCCACCGCGGGCGTTCGCGACAGCACCCACAGGTAGGTCCGGGTGGGCTCGCTGACGATGGACAGGCGGTAGTCTGCGTCCAGGTCGACCACCCAGTAGTCGCCCCAGACCTGTGGCAGCCAGCCCAGCCAGGCCGGCGCGAAACGCACCTGCAGCCGCGCGGTGCCGGCCGCACCCACCGGCCGCGCCTGGCCGATGGCCTCGTCGCTGCTGCCGTTGGCCAGGCCGCAGCGGTTGGTCACCTTCACGCCGCCCTCGGGCAGCAACGCATAGTCTGCGGTGGTGGCGCCGGTGCACTGGCGCTGGAAGCGGTTCGGGTAGCGCGCCAGCTCGTGCCAGCGGCCCATGTAGCGCGGCAGATCGAGTGTGGCAATCGTTTCCAGCGCTGCGGCGGGCGCCTCGGCGGCAGCGGCCGGGCGGCCGAACAGCAGGCTGAGGCCGAGCAGCAGGCTGCTGGCGACAAGGCGGGGATGGGTCATCCCGCGCAGCATGCCCAAAAGCAGGAAGGCCCGCAGATGCGGGCCTTCCTGGTGTGGTCTGCAACGCGGGCCCGGGGCCCGCGCGCGATCACTTCTTCTTCTTGGCGTCCTTGCCCTTGGCCGGGGCAGCCACCGGGGCGGCGACGATCTCTTCCTCGACCTTCGGCGGGTTCACCGCCACGATCACCGGGTTCAGGCTGCCATGGCGCACCAGCTTGCTGCCCTCGGGCAGCTTGATGTCGGTGGCATGCAGCGACTGGCCCTTGACCAGGCCCGACAGATCCACCGCGATGAACTCGGGCAGCTGCACGGCCAGGCACTCGATCTCGATCTCGGTGGCCACGTGGCTCACCAGGCACTTGTCGGTCTTCACGGCGACCGAGTTCTCTTCGCCGGTGAAGTGCAGCGGCACCTTCTTGTGCAGGCGGGTGGTCTCGTCCACGCGCTGGAAGTCCACGTGCAGCACCTGCTGCTTCCAGGGGTGCATCTGGAAGTCACGCAGCAGCACCTTCTGGGTGGCGCCGGCCAGTTCCATCTCGAGGATGGAGCTGTGGAAGGCTTCCTTCTTCAGCGCGAAGTACAGCGCGTTGTGATCGAGCTCGATCATCTTGGGCTCGCCGGCACCGAAGACGATGCCCGGAACCTTGCCGGAATTGCGCAGGCGGCGGCTCGCTCCGGTCCCCTGCAGGGTGCGCTCAAAGGCGACGAATTGCATGGTGTGACTCCATG
>CAYPDO010000139.1:0-9281 GCA_964409495.1 uncultured Bordetella sp. | reverse complement strand
TTCTGGAGCGCGGTGAAGACCGGTACCAGCAAGGACATGCGCGACAACTGGTGCATCGGCTTCAGCCAGCACTTCACCGTGGGCGTGTGGGTGGGCAATGCCGCCGGCACGCCGATGCGTGCGGTGTCGGGCGTGTCGGGTGCGGCGCCGGCCTGGGCCGAGATCCTGCGCGGCCTGCACCAGGCCCCCGGCCGGGCCCTGCCCAGCCGCCAGCCGGCGCCGCCGCCGGGCCTGGTGGCACGCCGCGTGGCCTTTGACGACGGCGTGGCCGAGGCCGGCCGGCCCGAATGGTTCATCGCCGGCACGGCCCCGGCCGGTGCCGCCAGCCCGCCCCGGCCCGCCACCAGCGCCCACACCCCCAGCGCCACCGTGCACCCGGTGCACCTGGCGCCACCGCCCGGCCGGCCACGCATCACCCAGCCGCCCGACGGCAGCCTGATCGCCTGGGATCCCGACATCCCGCCCGCACTGCACGCGCTGCTGGCCAAGGCCGAGGGCCTGCACGACACGGCCCACGACGCACCCGCCTGGCACTGGCGCCTGGATGGCCGGCCGCTGCCCGACCGCGGCCCCAGCGCCCGTGTGCCACTGGCCGACCTGCCGGCCGGCCGCCATCGGCTGCAGTTGCTGGATGCCGACGACGGCCTGCTGCACGAGGTGGCGTTCGAGTTGCGGGCGATGCCCACCGCCCTGGCCCGCTCGGCCGGCGCGCTGCGGCGCGATGAACCCCTGAAGTAGCCGCCACACCGGTGGCGCCCGTCGCGCGCGGGCAGGCCCGCTCACCAGCGGCAAGACGTGTGTCGAAAAATCTGACACCCTTCGGCACCCGACATGCTTCGGCGAGACCAGTCGCCCATGAAAAGTGGTTTCGGTGTGTAACTTGCTTATCAGGCTCTTGCAGGTTTTTTTTGCACAACACAACCGAAAGGACTGGAATGGTCAAGCGTCTCATGAGTGGCCTGGTGCTGGCTGCGGGTGTCTGCATGTCGAACGCCAGCGCAGCCGCCGTGCTGGTGAACTACGCGTTCAGCGCCAACACATCGGCCACGGTCGTCGCACCGGAGGTGCAGACCAGTTTCGATGCGTCGCATCTGGCCAACCACACGGTCGCCAGTGATGGCTTCGGTGTGGTGCTTCAGGCCTACGCCAAGAATGGCTCGACCACCGCCGCGGGCGCCCTGGCAACCGACAGCTACTTCGAGATCCATGTGCAGGCCAACGCGGGCCAGAGCTTGAACCTGGACGCACTGTCGTTCGAGGTCGGCAAGGGCGGCCCGACCGATCCGCGCGGATTTTTTGTGCGCTCCAGCATCGACGGCTTCAGCACCGATCTGCTGCTGGAAACGCTGCCGGGCGGTGCCGCCGCAGCACCGGCCTTGAGAACCATCGACCTGTCCTTGCTGTCCGCGTTCCAGGGCCTGGACGACATCGATCTGCGCTTCTTCGCCTGGATGCCCGATCCCACATCGCAACGCGTGGCGTCCGTCGACTTCCGCAATGTGAGCTTGTCGGGCACGGCGGTCGCCGTGGTGCCGGAGCCGGGCTCGCTGCTGCTGGCGGGCCTTGCACTGGCTGGCCTGGCGCTCGTGCGCCGCCAACGCTGACGCTGGCCGGCAGCCGTCAGCCGCGCAGCAGATCCAGCAACTCGTCGGCCGCCAGCGGCGCGGCGGCGCCGTCCTGGCCTTCAAGCAGGCCGTCGGCCAGCGCGCGCTTGTCGTGGTGCAGGGCCACGATGCGTTCTTCCACCGAGCCGGCCAGCACCAGGCGGTAGACGGTGACCGGGCGCTGCTGGCCCATGCGGTGGGCGCGGCCGGTCGCCTGGTCTTCGGCGGCCGGGTTCCACCACGGGTCGGCAATGATCACGTAGTCGGCCGCGGTCAGGTTCAGGCCGAAGCCGCCGGCCTTCAGGCTGATCAGGAACAACTCGCCCTCGCCGCGCTGGAAGGCCGCCACGCGCTGGGCGCGCATGGCCGCCGGCGTGCTGCCGTCCAGCCGCTGGTAGCGGATGCCGGCCTCGCTGAGGCACTCGCCCAGCAGGTCGAGGTAGTCGGTGAACTGGCTGAACACCAGGGCCTTGTGGCGGCCGGCCACCAGCTCCTGCGCCAGCTGCTCGAAGGCACGCAGCTTGGCGCCCCCCACCGCCAGGCCCGGCACGGCCAGGCGCGGGTCGCAGGCGGCGCGGCGCAGCCGGGTGAGCTCGGCCAGCACCTGGAAGGCGGCATGCTGGCCGGCCTGCGCGCTGCTGGCCACGCGGTCCACGGCCTCGCGGCGCATGGCCTCGATCAGGGCGCGCTCGTCGGCCTCGGGCTCGATGCGCAGCACGATCTCGGTGCGCGGCGGCAGGTCGTCCAGCACCTGCGCCTTGGTGCGGCGCAGGATGAAGGGCGACACCAGGCGGCGCAGGCGCGCACGCGCGCCGTCGTCGCGCTGGCGCTCGATGGGGTTGCCGAAGCGCTCGGCAAAGCGCGGCGCATTGCCCAGCAGGCCGGGGTTGAGCAGGTTCATCAGCGACCACAGGTCGCTGAGGCGGTTCTCCACCGGCGTGCCGCTCAGCGCCACGCGGCAGCCGGCGCGCAGGTCGGCCACGGCCTTGGCGCGCTGGGTGGCCGCGTTCTTCAGCGCCTGGGCCTCGTCGAGCACCAGGGTGCCCCAGTCGAGCCGGGCAAAGGCCTCGGCCTCGCGCAGCAGCAGGCCGTAGCTGACCAGCACCACGTCGCCCGTGCCGGCATCGGCCAGCACCGCCTCGCGACCCTCGCCGGCATAGTCGCGCACACGCAGCGATGGCGCGAAGCGCTGCGTCTCGGCGGCCCAGTTGGCCACCACCGAGGTGGGCGCCACCACCAGCGCCGGGCCCTCGGCGGCGCGGTGCAGCAGCAGGGCCAGGGTCTGCAGGGTCTTGCCCAGTCCCATGTCGTCGGCCAGCACGGCGCCGAAGCCGGCCTGGGTGCGGCGCACCAGCCAGGCAAAGCCTTCGGCCTGGTAGGGCCGCAGCGTGGCCTGCAGCGTGGCCGGCGGCTCGGGGTTCAGGGCCTGGGCCTGGCTGAGCCGCTGCACGCGCTGGCGCCAGGCGGCGTCGCCGTCCGGGGCCTGGCCATCGCTGCCCAGCGTGTCGGCCAGCCAGGCGGCGGCGGCGGCCGGCACGCGCAGTGCGTCGGCGCCCGGCTTGCCCTTGCCCTTCGCGGCCAGGCCCTCGGTCTCGGCCAGCGCCTGCAGATCGGCCAGCTGCTGGCGCAGGCGCTCGGTGAGCGCCAGCCAGGCGCCCTCGCCCAGCGCCACGAAGCGGCTGCCGCGTGATTGCGCCAGCATGCCCAGCAGCTGCTGCAGGCTGAGCACTGTGTCGTCGTCGACACGCAGGCTGCCGTCCAGCGCCAGCCAGTCCTGGCCCGCGCGCACCGTCACGGCCAGCTGCTCGGCCTGCGGCGCCACCACGCGCAGCGGCTTGCCCTGCGGCCATTCCAGCGCCGCCACGGCCATGTGGCGGCCCAGGGTTTCCAGCGTGGCCAGTGCCAGCTCGGGCTCGTCGATCTGCCAGCCCAGCTGGGCATCGGGCTCGCCCAGGAAGGGCAGGGCCTCGCCCAGCGCGGCCAGGTGGGCACGCTCGGCCGGCAGGTCGCGCTGCGTGACCAGGGCCTCGCCGGCATGGGTGATCATCAGCCGCGGCCGGCCCTGACCGGGCGGCAGCAACGGGCCGACTGGCCCGGGCTTGGCAGCGGCATCGGCGCGGGCCGGCTTGCCGCCGGGGGCCGCGGCCTCGGCCGCCTCGGCCGCCGCGGCCGGCACGGCATGGGCAAATGGCCGCACCGCCAGGCGCAGCGACAGGCTGCCGCCGCGCGGCGTGAGCTGGGCCACCAGGCGCGGCTCGGCCGGCACGCTGCGGCCGCCCGCGGCGTCGCTGTGCACGGTGAAGTGGCCGGCCAGCACGCGCAGCGCGCTGCCCAGCTCGGCCTCGGCCTGCAGCGGCACAGCCCAGGGCTTGGCCGCCAGCTCGGCCACGCGGCGCTGCGCCGCCGTGACGCGGATCAGCCGCGCGCGGTCGGGTGCGTCGCGCACGATGCGCACGGCATTGCGCCGCGCCGCCTCTTCGGCATCGCGCACATCGGGCCAGTGGTGGGCGAGCTCGGGCGGCGCGTCGGCGGCCAGCGCGTCGTCAATGCGCAGCGCCCAGGCCTCGCTGCCGTCGGGCTGGCGCTCGCGGCGCACCTCCACCGCCGGCAGGCCCTCCACCAGCTGCAGCGGCTGCTCGGGCGCATCGGCCAGCGCCAGGTCGGGGTGGCCCACCAGCGCCACCACGGCAGCGGCCAGGTCCAGCCAGATCACGCGCTTGTTCCAGTCAGACTGGCGCAGGCAGCGCGCCACGGCGGCATCGCGCGCGTCCAGCCGGGTGGCCTTCTTCAGGGCGGCCACGGTGAGCGGCTTGAGCCGCATGGCGCCACGCGCGCCCTGGCTGCGTTCGAAGGCATTCAGGTCGAACGGCCGGCCGGCGGCGTCGAGCGTGAGGCGCCAGTGCAGCGGCTGCGGCGCGCCCTCGGCCGCCGCGGCCGCGCCTTCGGCCCCCAGCGCGGTGATGGCCGCCAGCGCCTCGCGCCAGGGCTCGGCCGGGGCGCCGAACCAGGCCGCGGCCCAGGCCGGCGGTGCATCGGCCGGGCGCGGCGGCAGCGGCAGGCCCAGCTTGGCGCAGGCCTGGGCATGCAGGTCGGCCAGCCAGTGCCGGCCGCGCTGGCGCAATCGCGCGGCCACCTCGGCCAGCAGCGGCTCGGTCCAGCCCATCGGCTGATGGCCCAGCCAGGCGGCCAGGATCACGCGCTGCGCGTCTTCCACCGCCGCCTCGTTGCGGCCCCAGCGATCGGTGGGCGCATCGAAGGCCGTGGCCTGCAGCACCGCGTCGCCCAGGCGCACCGCGGCGGCGTGGGCGAAACGCCCCCAGGGCTCGAAGGCGCTGGGTGTGCGGCCGCCCGATTCGGCGATGGCGAACTTGCGCGCGGCGGTCCAGGCCGCCGGGTCGGGCAGGGCCAGCTGGGCAAACACCTGCCACTGCAGCAGCTCGGGCGGGGCCAGGCCGCGGCGCTTGCCCACGGCCTTGGCCAGTTCCTTCTGCACCTCGGTGACGGCCGCCACGCCCTGCGCCCACCGGCCGGCATGCACCAGCAGCAGGGCCTCGAGCATCTGGCGCTGCAGCACATCGGCCGGCACCCACTGCAGCGCCTCGCGCACGGCGGTGGCATCCCCTGCCAGCAGGCGGCGCTCGGCCGTGCGCACCCACACGATGCCCGGCACGCGCTTTGGCGCACGCTGCATCTCGGCGGCCATCCACTGCGACAGCGCCGGCTGCCCGGCCAGCAGCTCGGGCGCCTGGCTGTCGACGCTGGCCAGCAGGCCCCACAGCATGTCGGCCGGCAGCGCGGCCAGGAACTCGGCGTCAAAGGGCTCGGCCAGCGCCGGCACGATGGCGCCCAGCGTGGCCGCGCGGCCCATCACGCCCTGTGCCAGGCGGTTGAACTCGGCGCCCGAGGGCCGCGCCATCAGCACCAGGCGGGCCAGCGCCTCGGCATCGTCGGGCGTGCGCAGAGGCACCCAGGCCGGCTCCATGTCGCCCGGGCTGGGCACGCCGCTGGTGGCGGTGCACCACTGCCGCCAGAAGCGCGGCGCCTCGGCATGGCGCCACAGCACTGGCCAGCGCGCCTGGCGCGCCACCGGATCGGCGCTGTAGCCGAAGCCCTCGTCGCGGCGAGCGCGGCCATCAGCCTGCAGCTGCTGCAGCGCCTGCTGCACCTCGTCGAGCCTGAAGTGGCGGCCCAGGCCGGCCGGGCGCCAGCCCATGCCGTTGAGGAACTGCAGCACCCAGCTCTTGCCGCGCGCCGCGCCGGCCAGGCACAGCGCATCGAACACGGTGGCCAGGTCGGCCTCGTCCAGCGGCGGGCCGCCGGCCAGGGGCTGATCGGGCGCCGCGCGGCCCAGCTGGCGCGGATCGATCGGCTGCCCGTGCAGGTTGACATAGCCGCCGGGCGGCAGCTTGCGCGTGGCCACGACTGCCGCGCCGGGCTCAGGCCGCCAGCAGGCCGCTGAACAAGGGATCGGCCTTGCTGCGCGGCCGGTAGCTCGACACCTTCTGCGCGATGGCCGCGATGTGCTCGGGCGTGGTGCCGCAGCAGCCGCCGACGATGTTGACGAAGCCGGCCTGGGCAAACTCGGCCAGCATGCCGGCGGTGACGGCCGGGGTTTCGTCGAAGCCGGTGTCGCTCATCGGGTTGGGCAGGCCGGCGTTCGGGTAGCAGCTGATGAAGGTGTCGCCCGCCACCTTGCTGAGCTCTTCGATGTAGGGCCGCATCACCGCGGCGCCCAGCGCGCAGTTCAGGCCCACGGCCAGCGGCCGCGCATGGCGCACGCTGTGCCAGAAGGCCGGCACGGTCTGGCCGCTGAGGATGCGGCCCGAGGCATCGGTCACCGTGCCGCTGATGATCACCGGCAGGCGCTCGCCGGTCTCGTCCATCAGCTCATCCAGCGCGAACAGCGCCGCCTTGGCGTTGAGCGTATCGAAGATCGTTTCCACCAGGAACAGGTCGCAGCCGCCTTCCAGCAGGCCCTCGGCCTGCTCGCGGTAGGCCGCGCGCAGGGTGTCGAAGTCGACGTTGCGTGCGCCGGGGTCGTTGACATCGGGGCTGATGCTGGCCGTGCGCGGCGTGGGGCCCAGCGCGCCGGCCACGTAGCGCGGATGCTCGGGCGTGCTGAACTTGTCGCAGGCCGCGCGCGCCAGGCGGGCGGCGGCCACGTTCATCTCGCGCGCGATGTGGCCCAGGTCGTAATCCTCTTGCGCAATGCTGGTGGCGCCAAAGGTGTTGGTCTCGATCAGGTCGGCGCCGGCGGCCAGGTACTGCTCGTGGATCTGCGCGATCACGTCGGGCCGGGTCAGCACCAGCAGGTCGTTGTTGCCCTTCAGGTCCTTGCCATGCGCGGCAAAACGCTCGGCGCGGAAATCGGCCTCGCCCAGCTGGTGGCGCTGGATCATGGTGCCCATGGCGCCGTCGATGATGACGATGCGCTGCTTCAGCGTTTCAGGCAGCGCGGTGGCGCGGGTGTAGGGGCGTGGGACGAAGCTCATGGCGCCGATTGTAGGAAGCCTGCCGCGCCGGGCCCGCGTCCAAGGGGATCAGGGCGCCGACGGCTCGGTGTCGTGGAACAGCGAATCGCGGAACTGGGCACGGCCGCCGGCGCCCTCGGCGGCCTGTGGCGTGCCCGGGCGTGGCGGCCCGTCGCCATCCAGCTGCGCCCAGGCGGCCAGCGCGCGCGCCGGCATCGGCCGCGCGAACAGGTAGCCCTGCAGTTCGTCGCAGCCCAGGCGCACCAGGGTGTCGCGCTGGGCCGGCGTTTCCACGCCCTCGGCCACCACGCGCAACGCCAGCGCATGGGCCATGCGCACCACGGCATCGACGATGGCGCGCGCATCGGCGCTGGTGGCCACGTCCTGCACGAAGGAGGCGTCGATCTTCAGCTCGGCCGCCGGCAGGCGCCGCAGGTAGGACAGGCTGGCCTGGCCGACGCCGAAATCGTCGATCGACACATGCAGGCCCAGCGCGCGCAGGTGCTCGAAGCTGCGCTGCGTGACCTGGGTGTCTTCCATCGCCACCGATTCGGTGATCTCCACCGTGAAGCGCGCGGGCGACAGGCTGCGGCGGGTGAGCGCGGCCTCGATGCGCCGGGCCAGGTCGTCCTGGCGCATCTGGTAGGCCGACAGGTTGATGGCCACGCGCATGCGCAGGCCCTGGTCGCGCCAGGCCGCGGCCTGGCGGGTGGCGTCCTCGATCACCCAGTTGCCGATGGCGCCGATCAGGCCATGGCGCTCGGCCAGCGGGATGAACACCGCCGGGCTGACCATGCCGCGCTGCGGGTGGTGCCAGCGCAGCAGGGCCTCGGCAGCGGTGATCTGCAGCGTCTGCGCGTCCACCTTGGGCTGGTAGTACAGCTCCAGCTGGCCCAGCGCGACGGCGTCGCGCAGATCGGTGACCAGGGCTGACTGCTCGCGCAGGCTCACCGCCATCTGCGGCTCGAACACCATGTAGTCGTCGCCGCCGATGCGCTTGACCGCGCGCATGGCCTGCGCCGCATGGCCCACCAGGCGGCTGCGCGAGCCATGCGCCGGGTAGGCCGCCAGGCCCACCGAGCAGGTCAGGCGCGCCTGGGCGGTGCCGGTCAGCGCAAAGGGCTGGCCCATGGCCTGGCACAGCCGGCCGGCCAGTGTGCAGCCGCCGTCCAGCGGGCCCGGCACCAGCAGCAGAAACTCGTCGGCGCCCAGGCGCGCCACCGGCACGGCCGCGCCGGCCACCTCGATCAGCCGGCGCGCGGCCTGGGCCATCACGCCATCGCCGCTGCGGTAGCCCCAGGCATCGTTGACCGAGCGGAAGCCGTCGAGGTTGACAAGCAGCAGCGCCAGCGTGGTGTGCTCGCGGTCGCACACCCGGGCGGCGGCATCGAGGGCACGCTCGAAGCGCGGGCGGCTGAGCAAGCCGGGCACGCCGAGCTCGTCGGCTTCTTCGCGCAGCAGCGCCATGTCGTCGTGGCTGGCCTGCAGCGCGCGGCGCAGGCCGCGTGCCCGGTGCCACTGCCAGGCGCCGAACAAGGCCCCGCCGGCCAGGCCCAGCGCGGCCACGGCCCAGGCGCCGGCCAACGGCAGGCTGCTGACGATCGGGCGGGCCAGGGAATCCATCGATCGGGATATCGGCCGCTGCCGCCCGGGCTGAAATGGCAGGGTGAAGCCAAAGTCACGGCCAACCCGCTCCCGCCGGGCCGCCCCAGGGGACTGAGCGCCCCCTCGGGGGCAGGCGCGCAGCGACGTGGGGGCCCGGACTCACCCCGGCGTGAAGCCGATGCTGCGGCGCTGGCGCACCTCGGGCTTGACGCGGTGCTCGGCCTCGAGCTGCTCGAGAAACTCGTCGGCCGTCAGCGTGGTGGCCAGCACCTCGGCCTGGCGGCGCACGGCGGCAAAGTCGCCCGGCGCCAGCGCATCCAGCGCCGCCAGGCGCGCGCGCCGGGCTGCGGTGAGCGCCGCGGCGTCGCCGTGCAGCGCCTCGGCCACGAACATGCGCTCGCGCTGCGCCGGCGTGAGCGGCAGGAAGCGGATCTTGAACGCAAAGCGGCGCAGCGCCGCCTCGTCGAGCTCCTCGAACAGGTTGGTGGTGGCGATGAAGATGCCGGCAAAGCGCTCCATGCCGGCCAGCATCTGGTTGACCTCGGTCACCTCGTAGCTGCGCTCGGCGCGCTGGCGGCTGCGCAGGAAGCTGTCGGCCTCA
>CAYPDO010000138.1:0-9315 GCA_964409495.1 uncultured Bordetella sp. | reverse complement strand
CACCCGCGCTCGCCCTATGGCGCGGCCAAGCTCTACGCCTACTGGGCCACGGTGAACTACCGCGAGGCCTACGGCCTGCACGGCAGCAACGGCATCCTGTTCAACCACGAGTCGCCGCGCCGCGGCGAGACCTTCGTGACCAAGAAGGTCACCAAGGCCGTGGCCCGCATCGCCCAGGGCCGCCAGCAGCAGCTGAGCCTGGGCAACCTGGACGCCAAGCGCGACTGGGGCTATGCCAAGGATTACGTGGAAGCCATGTGGCTGATGCTGCAGCAGGAGCGCCCCGACGACTACGTGATCGCCTCGGGCGAAACCTACAGCGTGCGCCAGTTCGTCGAGATGGCCTTCGCCGTCACCGGCGTGGCGCTCGACTGGGTGGGTGAAGGCGTCCACGAGCGCGGCGTGTGCCGCGTCACCGGCAAGACCCGCGTCACCGTGGACCCGCGCTACTTCCGCCCGTCCGAGGTGGATCTGCTGTGGGGCGACCCGGCCAAGGCGCGCGCCAAGCTGGGCTGGCAGGCCAGGACGCCGATCAAGGACCTGGTGCGCATCATGGTCGAGTACGACCTGCGCCACGACGACTACGGCTGGAGCGACGAAGAATGATCCTGGTCACCGGCGCCACCGGCTTCGTCGGACAGCGCGTGTGCCGCCAGCTGGCCGCACGCGGCCTGGCCCACACGCCCACCAGCCGCTCCCTCGGGCTGGACCTGCGCGACGCCGCAGCCACCACGGCCTTCTTCCGCGCGCTCAGGCCCACGCAGGTGATCCACTGCGCGGCCCATGTGGGCGGCATCCAGTGGGGCGCCAGGCGGCCGGTGGAGATCTTCCAGCACAACCTGCAGATGACGCTGTCGCTGTGCGAGGCCGCGCAGGCCAGCGGCGTGCAGCGCATCGTCAACCCGATCTCGAACTGCGCCTACCCGGCGCAGGCCACGCTGTTCAAGGAAGACGAATTCTGGGACGGCCCGCTGCACGACTCGGTGCTGGTCTACGGCTTCGTGCGCAAGGCCTCGTGGGTGGCCAGCTGGGCCTGGCGCCAGCAGCACGGGCTGGACACGCTGAACCTGATCCTCTCGAACATGTACGGCCCCGGCGACCACTTCGAGGAAGAGCGCTCGCATGCGCTGGGCGCACTGGTGATGAAGATCGTGCGCGCCCACCAGCAAGGCCTGCCCGAGGTGCTGGTGTGGGGCAGCGGCACGCCGGTGCGCGAGTGGCTGCATGTGGACGATGGCGCCGAGGCGCTGATCCGCGGCCTGGACGCCCCGGCCACCGCCGAGCCGGTGAACGTGGGCGTGGCCCACGGCGTCAGCATCCTGGCCATGGCCGAGCTGATCCGCGACGTGGTGGGCTACCGCGGCCGCCTGGTGCTCGACCCCAGCAAGCCCGACGGCGCGCCCCACAAGACCGTGGACGGCACGCGCGGCGCCGCGCTGCTGGGCTGGCGCCCGGACCGCAGCTTCGAGGCCGGCGTGCGCGAGACCGTGGCCTGGTACCTGCAATCCCTGGCCCAGGCCAGCTGAACACGACGGAGCGCCACGCATGGCCATCACCGAGATCACCGAAGGCGCGCTGGTGCTCGCGCGCCACGTCCCCGCCGCCGACGCCTGGGGCGACGGCCTGAAATTCTTCTCGCCCGACGGCGACTACCAGCAGGTGGGCACCTGGGGCTACGGCGCCGGCAAGACCCTGCAGGCGCACAGCCACAACGAGGTGACGCGCAACGTGCTGTGGACGCAGGAGGTGCTCTACATCCGCGCCGGCCGCGTGCTGGCCGAGGTGTACGACACCGCCGACCAGAAGGTGGCCGAGCTGGAAGCCGGCGCCGGCGACCTGCTGGTGCTGCTGCGCGGCGGCCACGGCTACCGCATCCTCGAAGACGGCACCCAGGTGCTGGAGATCAAGAACGGCCCCTACGTGGGCGCCGATGCCGACCGGAGGCGCCTGTGAGCACCGCGGCCCCGGCCACCGGCCTGAAGCTGCACCTGGGCTGCTGGCACCGCCACATTCCCGGCTGGGTGCATGTGGACCTGTGCGACATGCCGCACATCGACCACCGCTCGTCCATCGACCAGCTGCCCTTCATCGCCGACGGCGCGGCGCAGCTCGTCTACTGCAGCCACGCGCTGGAGTATTTCGACCGCCAGCAGGCCCTGGGCGTGCTGGCCGAATGGCGCCGCGTGCTGGCCCCCGGCGCCACGCTGCGCCTGGCCGTGCCCGACTTCGCGGCGCTGATCCAGGTCTACCAGCGCACCGGCGACCTGGCCCGCGTGCTGGGCCCGCTGTACGGCCGCATGGCCATCCCCACGCCGCAGGGCGAGCAGTGGCTGTACCACCGCACCACCTACGACGAGCGCTCGCTGACCGCCCTGCTGGCCGAGGCCGGATTCACGGCGCCGCGGCGCTGGGACTGGCGCGCCACCGAGCACGCCCACATCGACGACCACTCGCAGGCCTATTTCCCGCACATGCAGAAGGACACCGGCCTGCTGGTCTCGCTGAACATGGAATTCACCCGCCCCGCGGACTGACCCCGGCCTGGATACCCCATGAGCGACACCGACTTCATCCCCCAGATGCGCCCGCTGTTCGGCGCCGACGAGCGCGCCGAGCTGCTGAGCTACCTCGACGAGGACGGCTTCTTCACCGAGTTCAAGCGCACCGAGGCCTTCGAGGCCGAGATCGCCCGCTACACCGGCGCACGCCACTGCGTGGTGGTGAACAACGGCACCGTGTCGCTCACCCTGGCCGCGGTGGCGCTGGGCGTCGGCCCGGGCGACGAGGTGATCTGCCCCGACTACACGATGATCGCCACGCCCAACGCGGTGAAGCTGCTGGGCGCCGAGCCGGTGTTCGTGGATGTGGAACCCGACACCCTGGTGATGGACGTGGCGCTGGCCGAGCGCGCCATCACGCCGCGCACCAAGGCCATCATGCTGGTGTCGGCCAACGGCCGTGCACCGCGCGCCGGCATCGCCGCCTTCGAGGCGCTGTCGCAGCGCACCGGCATCCCGCTGATCGAGGATGCCGCGCAGTCGCTGGGCTCGTGGTATGCCGATGGACGTCATGTCGGCCGCGCCGGCCGCATCGGCAGCTTCTCGTTCTCGGCACCCAAGATCATCTCCACCGGCCAGGGCGGCGCCCTGATCACCGACGACGACGCCCTGGCCGCGCGCCTGCGCAAGCTCAAGGACTTCGGCCGCTCGGGCGGCGGCAACGACGTGCACGACAGCATCGGCTGGAACTTCAAGTTCACCGAGCTGCAGGCCTGCGTGGGCCTGGCGCAGATGCGCCAGCTGCCCGACCGCGTGGTGCGCAAGAAGGCCATCTGGCGCCGCTACGCCCAGCGCCTGGCCGGCGTGCGCGGCTACCGCCTGTTCGACCACGACCTGTCGCTGTGCACACCCTGGTTCATCGACGGCGTGGCCGAGCGCCGCGACGAACTGGCCGCGCACCTGAAGGCCCGCGGCATCGGCACGCGCACGATGTACCCGCCGATCCACCGCCAGAAGGCCTACGACCAGCCGGGCGAGCACCCGGTGGCCGAGCGCATCGGCCGTGACGGCCTGTGGCTGCCCTCGATGATCCAGCTCAGCGATGCGCAGATCGACCGCATCTGCGGCGAGATCGCGGCCTTCTACGGCTGAGCGCCCAGCCCGCGCACGGCGCCGCACAGCGCTGGATGCCACCCCACCGGCCCGCCTCTGGCGGGCTTTTTTTTTGTGCCGCTTGCGCTGCGGCGCGCAGCCGCGAAAAAAGGGCAGCGGGCCGTGAGGCGCCGCTGCCCTTGACGGGTTGGCGTGGCTGGCGCAGCGCGCGCCCGGGGGCTCAGCCGCGCACCGGGGTCACAGCACTTCGGCCGCGATGCCTGCGCGCACCGCGGGCGGCACGAAGTCGAAAATGTTGGACGCCAGCACCAGATCGCCGGCGCCGCAGTCCACCTGCTCGATCGAGGCCACCTGGTAGCGCACCGGCGTGGTGGACAGGAACCCGCGCACCGCGTCGTAGTGGGCATCGCTGGCCAGCCACGAGCCGGGGCCGTTGACCAGGCAGTTGGAATCGCGGAACTGCTCGCGTGCGTCGTGCACGTCCAGGCGCGCGGCCACGTCGATGCGGTTGTCGCCCACGTTGCGCATGCCCCAGACCTGCAGGCCATTGCCCTCGGGCTGCACGCGGGCGAAGGCCAGTGCGCGCAGGATGTCGAACACCTCGGGCCCGTACAGCGCGCCCACGCGCGCCGCACGCAGCAGGCGCTGCGCCAGCGTCTCAGCCGCCGAGACGCTCAGCCGGCCATCGGCCGTCAGGCCCACGGGGGCCAGCAGGTAGCGCTCGACGAAATCGCGCCGCGTCGGCGATTGCGCGATCAGGCCGTGCACGGCCCGCGAGAACGCCACCGTGCAGGGGTTGACGTCGAACATCACCAGCTCGGCAAAGCCCTGGTCACCGCAGGCCACCATCTGGTCCAGGCTGAAAAAGCCGCCACAGCTGGCCACCAGGCGCCGGCCCTGCCAGCGGCCGCGGCCGTCGCGCAGCTGCTGCACATGGCGCGCCACCAGGCTCATGGCCTCGGCGGTGCCCAGGTACACGTCGTTCCAGCCGCTGAACGAGGCGCGGCCACGCGCCGCGGCATCCAGCCCCAGCGCCTGGTAGAAGCCCGGCACGGTGTCGTAGGGCACCGCGGCGTCCAGGCCCTGCAGCGTGAACAGCAGGTTGCGCGCGCTGCACTGCACGCCCGGCAGGCGCGCGATGGGCGACACGCGGGTCGAGCACAGCGCGGCCAGCGCGGCCAGCTGCGGCTCGTCCAGGCAGTTGGCGATGCAGTGCTCGGTGCGCACGGCCGGCGTGGCCCAGTCGCGGCTGGCGGCGTTGTGCTCAAGCACATGCACATGGCGAAAGCGCGCCAGCGCCCAGCGCAGCACCGCCACCATGCGCGGCTGCGGCACATCGCAGCCCAGCAGCACATGCAGCACGCAGTGCTCGATGCCGTCATGCACCGACGCATCGGCGGCCAGCGCCTCGTCCACCGACAGGTTGACGCGCTGCGCCTGCAGCTCGCCGAAGCCGAAGGGGCGCACATGCGTCACCTCGACAAAGCGTGCGCCGCCCACGGCCTTGGCCGTGGCCTGCAGCGCCACCAGGTGCGGGTCCAGCCCGGCCCGCACCGGTGTCTGAGCGGCGCGTGCAATCAGCTGCGCGGCCATGCCGGCGGCATCGCCCGCCTGTCCGGCAGCAGGCCGATTGGCCGGTGCGGCGGCGCCAGGCGGATGGCCGCGGCCGGCCTCGAAGCCGGCGTTGCTGAAGCCCGGCGCGCCAAAGCACAGCAGTGGCTGGCGCAGCTTGCCCAGTGGCAGGCGGCCCAGCTTGTCCAGCGTCCAGCCCTGGCGCAGCGCGGGTTCGGTCTCCTCGCGTGCCAGGTAGTCGGCGTCAGGGGTCGACATGCCCACCAGGCCCAGGCCGGCCACGCGGCCCAGGGCCTGGATGCGCGTGGGCCCGTAGATGCGGTGGGCGTTGAAATGGGTCAGGTCCTGCCCCACCGGCACGGCCAGGCCGCACAGGCCGTGCGGCGCCAGGCAGCGCGACATCAGGAAGAAGGTGTAGAGATCGCCCAGTGGCTGGAAGCGGTCGCCGTAGCGGCCCAGGCCGGAATGCTCGATCGAGCTGTACGACAGCACCATGTCGTAGCCGGCCGCATGCTGCGGCAGCTCGCTGAGGTACTGGTCCCAGGTGATGGCGCGCAGGCGCGTGGGCACGGCCGGCAGGCCCTCGGTCCAGGCGATCTCGCGGTATTCCACGGTCACCACCTCGCGCGCACCGTACAGCGCGCACAGCAGTTCCAGCCAGTAGGTTTCTGAGCCGATGATCAGCACACGGCTGCCGCGCACATGGCCGGCCAGGCGGCTGATCTGGCCGCGTGCCTCGGGGTATGGGCACAGCGCGCGGAACTGCGCCTCGTCCACGCCGGCATCGCCCGCGGCCACCAGGCGCTCGAACTGGCGCGTGTCCCAGCGCAGCGTGGGCGTGCCGTTGCTGGTGTTGATCATGCGTTCGAGCAGGGGCACCTTCCAGCCCAGCGTCTCCCAGTACAGGTAGTCGCGCGGCAGGGTTTCCAGCGGCGCCGGGCCGGCCACCGTGCCCTCGGTGGGCAGGTGGTGGCCCTGGGCGCCACGCGGCAGCAGCGCGGTGCAGCGCGCCACGAACTCGGCGTTGACCAGCTCGGCGCTCATGGCCGCGGCGGCCGGCGTGGCGGCCGGCGCATCGGCCTGCAGCACGCCGTGCAGGTGGCGCGCGATCTCGGCAAAGGTGCTGCCGGGGTGGAACACCGCCAGATCGACGCAGCTGAGCAGGTAGATGTCGGTCAGCGCGTCCAGGCCATGCGCGACGCTGATGGTGTAGCTGTCGGGATCGCCCCAGACCTGCTTGCCGTCGTTGAGCGCCAGGTGCAGGCGGTCGCTGCGGCTGATTACCTGGCCCGGAAAGGCCTCGCGCAGGCCCTGCTCCAGCTGTGAATCTTCGGTGGACAGGAAAAAGCGCTGGTCGCCCAGGCGCTCGCGCACCAGGCCGCCGTATTGCTCAACCGCCTGCTTGACGCCGAAATCGGTGCCGCGCGCATGCACGCCCTTCAGCGGCTGCCAGGGCTGGCCGGGGCCGGCCCACAGGCCCAGCTCGGCGGCCTGGACCAGCACCTTGGTGCGCACCTCGGCGGCCGGCACCAGGCTGCGCAGCGCGGCAATGCAACGCTCGCGCTGCACGCTGGCCAGGTAGTCGTTGTCGTAGACGATGACCACGTCGGCCGTCTCGTCCAGGCGCAGCGCCTGGCTGTGGCGCGGTGCGCTGCGCTGGGCCAGCTGCAGCAGCTGGTCGCGGCCGAAACGCTCGGCCTCGCGCTGCACGTTGTGGCCAGGGCCCTTCTCGGTGAACAGCGCCAGGCTGCACTGGGCCTCGCCCAGCGCCGCGATCTCGTCCAGCGTGATCGGCTCGAAGCGGGTCTCGAACAGCTGCTCCAGCGGCGTCAGGCAGCCATTGGGCGTGATGTTGTCCCAGTAGACACGCAGCCGGCGGCCGGTCATCTGGCAGTAGGCCATGGCCGCGGCCAGCGGACGCAGCCGGTTGCCCAGGCCGCTGGTGCAGTAGACGATGTAGTGCTTGTCGGACATGCGGGAACCCCAAGATGTGCCCCGCCAGTGTGCGAGCCGGCCCCGGGCGCTAAAGCCCGATAACCGGCGGTTTGCCGGTTCAGACCGGCACTTCGCGCCAGCCGAAGCGCAGCAGCCCCCTGGGCTTGGGCAGCCCGATCTGCTGCTTGAACTGCGCCAGCGCATGGTTGTGCGTGGTGTCGCGGTTGAGCCCGCCGGTGCGGAATCCCATCTGCTCGAAGGCGATGTCGGTCAGCAGCAGCTCCTGGCCCACATGCTTGCGCCACATGGTGCGGAACACCACGTCTTCATAGCCGTAGTGGCCGCAGAAATCCTCGTCGTAGCCACCGGCCTGGAAGAAGCCCTGGCGCGTGATCAGGAAGGTGTTGATGTGCGGCTCCACATCCACACCGTTTTCCACGCGGCGGAACACGTACAGGCGCTGCGCATCCAGCCGCGGCAGCGCGGACACCAGCTTGGCGATGGCCGCCTCGTCGGCGATGTTGTCGGCGTCGAAGTACAGCATCCACTCGGTGCGCGACTGGATGGCCGCCAGGTTGCGGCAGCCGGGCATGTTCCAGGCGATGTCGTCGTCCACGCGCAGCAGGCGCAGGTTCAGCGGGCCGGGGTCGATCTGCAGCGGCGTGTCGGAGTGGTCGTCGATGATCAGGAACTGCAGGCGGGCCAGCAGCTCGGGCGCAAAGCGTTTCCAGCGCTCGAGTTGGCGGTCCACCGGGCCCTGGGCGTTGTAGACATGGGTGATGAGGGTCAGGTCGGCCATGGTCGGTTGCGGCGGTGTCAGGCGATGTGGGTCAGGCACTGCGGGTTCAGGTACAGGCGCGCGCCGGCGGCCACCAGTGCGGCGTGGTAGGGCACGTGCTCGCACACCTCGCGGCCATGCACCAGGCCGGCGTAGCGGCCGCGGCTGGCGATGGCGCCCTTGTACAGGCCGAAGCCGCCAAAGGCCGAGCGCACCGGCACCCAGCCCTTGACGCGTTGCGGCGCCAGGATCTGCGTGGCGGCGTGGATGTCGCGGCCGTCGAACAGCGCGGCGTTCAGGCGGTGCAGGCCGTCCCACACATAGTCGTCGCGGCAGAAATGGTCTTCGCGCAGTGCCCAGGTGTCGTAGTACAGCGGCCAGCTCAGCGGAAACACCGCGTCCCAGGCCGCCTCGAAGCGGAAGTTGCTGAGAAAGCCCTCGGTGGAAAAGCGCGGGCCCACCAGGCCGTCCAGGTCGGCCCAGGCGATGTAGTCCCAGGGGCCACGCGCCAGCACGGCATCGAGCAGGCGGTTGCGGCCGTAGGCCAGGCGCTCGGTGCGGCGCGGCATGCGCGCGGCGATGCCCTGCTCGCGCTGCAGCTGCAGCACGTGGTCGCGCGCCATCTGCTCCAGCAGCGTGCCGGTGGCATCTTGCGAGTCGTTCTCGTAGACGTGGATCTCGTGCGCAGCGAACAGCTGGCCCAGCTCGCGCAGCCGCGTGATCGAGGCCGGCAGCGCGCGCGCGCAGTCGCGTGCCGTGCCCAGGAAGGCGATGCGGCAGCCGCGCAGGCGCGCGCGGATGGCCGCCTCGGGCTCGGCCGCCAGCATCTCCAGCCGGCCCAGCGGCTGCGTGCTGGCCTGGCCATCGGCCGGGAGGATGTCGAAGCCGAAGCGCGCCCAGTTGTCGGGGCGGTCGAACAGCACCTGGGCAGTGTCGCCCTGGATGTGCAGGCGGCAGGCCGGCGTGTCCCAGTCGAGCGGCTCATGCACCCGGGCGACGCCGATGCGCACGTCCTGGATGGCCACGCCGGGGGTGCGCAGCGTGAGGCCGCGCACGAAGCCGAAACTCTCATTGGCCAGGCGGTGCTGCATGGTGTTCACAGAATGGCCAGCAGGCCCTGGGTGACACGCGGCCAGGCGTAGTCGGCCACCAGCTGCGCGCGGGCGGCCTGGCGTTCGGGCGTGTCGCGCGGCACGCGGCCATCGGCCACGGCCAGCATGCATTCGGTGAGCGCGTCCACGTCGGGCACCCGAAAGCGGCCGAACATGTTGGGCTCGTCCACCGCCGTGCCCTCGCGCGAGGGCAGCTTCATCGCCAGCGCCTCGTGGCAGAAATCGTCGGTGGCGCCGCCCTGGGTCACGATGACCGGCGTGCCGCAGGACATGGCCTCCAGCACGGGCAGGTTGAAGCCCTCGGCAC
>CAYPDO010000137.1:0-9317 GCA_964409495.1 uncultured Bordetella sp. | reverse complement strand
CCCTCCTCGTACCCGAACAACTCGGCCTCGATGAGTGCTTCGGGTATCGAGGCACAGTTGACGGCGATGAACGGTTTGTGCGCGCGGCGCGATTCTCGATGGATCGCGCGTGCGAGCAGTTCCTTGCCGGTACCCGTTTCGCCGAGTACGAGCAGCGGCACGTCCCGATCAATCACGCGCCTGAGCTTGGCACCGATCACCGCCATCCGCTTATCGCCACACGTCAACTCGTCGAGCGTGAACGGATCGCCGCTGGCGGGTGTCGCGATGCTCGGAGGCTCTGCCGTCGAGACCGCTATCTTCACCTTCGCGGGCGCAGGCTCGCCGAAGCCGTGCAGCACGGGCCAATTGAAGTGGGCGACCACATGGAACGCTTGCCCTTGATTGGTGTGAACGACCAGCGGACAGGCATTGCCGGATCGAAAGCTATCCACAACGGAACCGACGCTGAGGCCGAACAGGGTCGACAGCGTTTGCCGGCGCAGGGCGGCCCCGCTCAGCCCGAGTTGCTCGTGTGCGCTGCGGTTGGCGTCTCGGATCCTGCCGTCGGGCGCAACGGTCAAAATGCCCTCCGTCAGCGTTCCAATGAACTCGCTGCGCGCGTGGAAGTGCAGTCGCATGAGCTGCGGCGCGCCCTCTGTCAGCCATCGGTTCTCGATCATGCGCGCACTCATCCGCACCAGCGCCATCGTGTGTCGATGGCACGACCGGCCTATGCCGGTCACATCCAACGCGCCCGCCACGCTGCCGCGCGGATCCAAGATGGGCGCGGCCGAACACGTCAGAGACTGGTTGGCGTACAGGTAGTGCTCGTCGGCCTGCACAAACATGGGCGATTCGGCCACGAGCGCCGTGCCAACGGCGTTGGTACCTTGGGACGGCTCGCTCCAGCTGACCCCGGGTGCCAGCACGGCCTTGCGCGAAACGGACAACAAGTCGTCGACACCGATCGAGCGCACGATCGTTCCGGTCGCATCGCACAGCACCACGGAACTCTGCGTGCCGGCGATCACCTCGTGCAGCATGTCCATCACCGGCGCCGCGACGGCGTGGAGCTTCGAGTTGCGCTCGAGCAAGAGTGCCAGGCTGGCTCCACTCGCCGGGTGCGGGTCGAACGCCGCGATGCGCGACAGCCCCATCGCCCGGCAGCGCTCATGCGACTCGCCGATCGCCGTGGCGTGGTCCGTAACATGATCACGGAGCGTCGTCGTCTCAGCGGCCAACCGGCGGTCTGGCGTGGCGAGTGTCGACATCGTGCACCCAGGCGTGGCTAGCGGCCGGCATGGCACGAACTGACTTCCGAGCTGGCCCGCCACAGTCGCGGCAGCAACATGGGCGTGGAACGCCGATAGCTGTCGTACTCTGCACCGAGCACGCGCCTGAGGTCCCGTTCTTCGAAGTGGGCCCCGATCAGTACGTACAGCGTGAAGCCCACGGCGAGCACCAGGTGACCCTGGGTCATGCTCGGCGTCACCCACAGCAGAATCAACATGCCGAGCATCATCGGGTGACGCACGAGTTTGTACAGCGCCGCCGTCTTGAACGGTACCGGTGTCCACGCAATGCCCCGGCAGTGAAGGTAGGCCTGGCGAAGACCGAAGAGCTCGAAGTGGTCGGTCAGAAAGGTGGCCCACATGAGCACGCTGGCCCCAACGACACCCAGTGCGACGCACAGCGCCCACACGACCACGGATCTCGAGTCCCAGACGACGACCGGCATGGGGCGCCAATACGCCATCATCACGATCAGCGCGACGCACGATCCCACCACATAGGCCGTGCGCTCGAGATGCGGCGGCACCAGTCGTTGCCATCGCGCCTTGAAGGACTGGCGCGCCATGACGCTGTGCTGCAGCCCGAACAGGACCATCAATCCGATGTTGACGACGAGCGGGCTAACGGAGGCATGGCCGCAGACGTCGACTCCCGCACCCCAAGACAGGGAGACGGCGTCGTGCATGAAGAGCAAGAGTGCTGCGAAGGTGCCGACAAACAGCCCATAGGCTGCGACGGCGAACGTCAGCGAAAAGTAGCGCATGGCGAGCGTGACTCACTCAATGGACATGGTCGTCCGGGGGCGGCATCAGACGCGGTTCGTCGCGGAGCAGGTCGATCTGCCGAAGCAGTCGATCCGCATCGCGCCACTCCGGCGACTCCGGCTCGGCCAGCCAGCGCGCACGCACGTAGCCGAAGCGGTCGATCAGGAACTCCATGTGCGCCGGCACCTCGTCGGCAATCGTCTTGCCAGCGTCGGCGCGGGTTCGGCGAAGGAGCAGGTAGGCCTTGGCGACCTCGGCAGCGCCGTCGACCGGCAGGACGAACGGCACCGAGCCGGCTTCTGCCGCTGGCGATCCCGGCCAGGGCACGGCGATCACCACGACCCCGCGCTCCCGCATCCGCACCTGCAGTTCGACCAGCTGCGACAGCCTCACTTGCGAAGTCGGCAATGCGTAGAAGACCAGGAGCACGACGTGGCCACGGAAGTTCTTGAGGGCGCCGGGCCTGCCTTCGGCATCCACGTAGTCGAAGTTCGGTGCGCCGAGCCAGGGCTGCCGTTGGACCACATGGGGTGTGAGGATGCGCGCCTGGTAGCCGGAGGAGAACAGCCGCAGGAAATTGACCAGGTCCCAGCGGTCATCGGCCGACGTGCTGTGACGAAAGCCGGGCATCGGCGAATCCGGCTTGCCGTCGGTGAGCCAGTGGTAGATGTCTCCGGCGGTGTGCAGCGCCGTATGCGGCTCCGACAGATCGATGGGCGGCTTGGCCAGCTTGGCTGCCAGGGGCCCGTTCCCGCGAGCGGCGGATCCGTGACACTGCGCGCAGTGAACCGGATACAGCGCCATTCCACGCGCGATCGACACTGCGTCGTAGGCCACGGCGCTCCTCAAGTAGGTCTGCGGGTAGGCTGGCACAGCGAGAGTCCAGAACATGATGCCCGTCGCAGCCGCCAGGACCACGACTCCGATGAGGGCTCGCAAGGCGTCGCTCGTGCCGAGCGGTTTGCGCGCCACGACGCGTGCCCACGGGCGTGCTCCGAGCAGCACGGCGGCCAGCAGGCCGAGGCTTGACAGCGCAACCCACAGCGGCACGTTGGGCTGCTCCCACGTCGCGGCCATCGAGACCCGGAACGGAAGCGGCCACACCATCGTGTCGTGTGCTGCGGGAATCGTCGACGCCGCCACAGCTGCAGCCCCTAGCAGCGCCGCAACGGCCAGGGCTTCCCGCCACACACTGCGGCGGGCACCTTGCCACGATGAGGCGTCGCCGGAGGCGAGCCTGGGCAGTTCGCGCCAGCGCACCCCCGAGGCGAGCCACAAGACAACCAGGAGCAAGCCGATCTTGACCAGCACCCAGCTGCCAAAGCTCGTCGACAGGAGCGGGGCGACGACACGCTCGACCGCGGTCGAGGTGCCGGCCAGCCAGTCACCAGCGCGCGCAGGCCATTCGGTGGGCGCGCCGACGAGCAGATAGGTCATTGCGGCGCCGGAGGCGAAGACGGCCATGACGCTGACCGTGGCCAGCGCCGAGAATCGCGACATCACGCCGCGCATCCAGTGGCGGTATTCGTCGGCCACGTTGGCGCGCACCGCATACCCGAAGCCCAGCGCCAGCCAAGGCAGTGCGCCGGCCCAGAGTCCGGCGAACAGCAGGTGTGCCACCACGGCCGCTAGCGCAACTTCAGTGGGTTCGACCGCGGCTCCGTGGCCTGACCAAGCTGCTGCACACTGGACGATCACGGCCAGTGCCCAAGCGGAGATCATTACGGCGCGCCGGCCATTCTCCCCTTTGCGCTTCCACAGCAGCACAGCCAGAAGGAGCAGCGCGGCAGATGTCCGCACCAGCCAGACGGCACCGAAACGTGTGCGCTCGAGCACATGGCGCCACTCGCTCCATTGCCAAGCCGCAGCATCGCGGCCGCTCACAGTGGCCGCCTGGGTGGCCAGCGCCACCAAGGAAAGTGCGATCCACGCCGCCGCCAACACTCCGCTTACGTGGCGCAGCGAGTCCCGCCATCGGCTGGCGGTCGTTCCGCCGCCCGTGCCTGACATCAGCAAGAGCGTCTGCGCCCCGACCAGTGCACTGGCGCTGGCCAGCATGAGCCAGCGTATCGCGGTCGAGAACTCCACCGAAGTACAGGCCCGTCGACTAGGGCTTGATCGTGAACGTGTAGCCGTAGTCGACCGTGTGCCCATCGACCGACAGAACACGGTACTTCACCGTGTACTGGCCTGGCGCCAGAGGCGGGAGTTCCAGCACGAGCAGCTTAGGGTCTGCGGCGTCGACGGCGGCATTGCGCGTCTCGATCTGCTTCGTGCCGTCTGCACCGAAGAGCTTGATCGACGCGTAGGCCGGTTCGAGCCGCTCGTTGAACCACAGCCGGATCTGCGTCGGCGGCTTGCTCAGCGTCGCGCGGCGGGCCGGCTCGGACCTCACGAGCGCCGCATGGGCCTGGGCCAGCATCGGGATCAGCGCAGCGCCGCTCGCGGCCAGGATCGCCACCACCACGCGGCGGCGGCGACTCACTGCTTTGCCCCCGGCTGTCCATCGACCACCGTGAATCGCACGGTCTTGACCGATTCCTCGATCGTCTTGTGCTTGGCATCCGACCAGTAGACCTTGACGACGTGCGGCCCAGGATGCACGGGCAGGTCGAATGTGTACCGGTAGCGGCCCACGGCGGTCCTGGTCAGATCGGTGCTCGCCGGCATGAGAGAAGTCCCATCCAGATCGACGTGGAGATGCACCCCGATGACCGCCGCATCCATCGTCATCTTCGCCAGATCCGCCGGGGTTTCGAACTCGACGGTTATGACGCGGCCGATCTTGGCGCCGGATTGCGGCGACACTATTTGCAGAGGGGGAAGCTTCTCGGGGCCGGGCGACTTGTTCGAAGCAGCCGGCCGCTGAGCACTGCCCCCGTGGCCGTGGTGGCCGCCTTCGGTCGCAGCTCCGGCAGATGAACTGATGGCCGCAAGTGCCATTCCGATTCCAATTGCTTGTGCAAGCATCGCTTCAATCGTTCGTTTCATACCGGTGTTCTCCTAAGGCTGCGCGGACGTTCGTCCGGGGTGGATCGACTCAAAGAAACCGACGTCCAAGGAGGCCATGCCTGCGGGCCGCCTCGTGAAGTGCGTCGCGGTCATCAGGGTGGGCAATGCTGATCAATGCGCATGCGCGCTCCGACACGCTCTTGCCCTTAAGATTCACGATTCCGTACTCGGTTACGACGTACATGACATCCGTGCGCGGAGTCGTGACCACCGTGCCGCCGGCCAGTTCGGGCACGATGCGCGAGACCTCCTTGCCCTGGCGCGTCTTGTGCCGCGAGGACAGGCAGATGAAGGACTTGCCACCCTCTGACATGAACGCTCCGCGCACGAACTGCAGCTGGCCGCCAGTACCCGAGACATGCCGGTGGCCCGAACTCTCCGACGCCACCTGGCCGCTCAGGTCGATCTGCATGCAGTTATTGATGGACACGACGTTGCGGTTCTCTGCCACCTTCGCGGGCAGGTTGGTTAGGTCGACCGGCAGCGACATGCATTGTTCATTGCCATCGAGGAAGTCGTAGGCCCGACGGCTGCCCACGACGAACGTGAACACGACCTTGCCGGGGTGTGTCTGCTTGTGCCGTCCGGTCACCTTGCCGGCATCGATCAAGTCGACCATTCCATCGACAAACATCTCGGTGTGAATGCCCAGGTCGCGCAGCCCTGACTGCGCGATCGCCGAGCACACGGCGTTGGGCATGCCGCCGATGCCGATTTGCAGGCAGGCCCCATCGCTGAGCTCGCGCAGGATGTAGTCGGCTACCTGGCGATCGATGTCCCCGATGGGGGCCGCCGGCAGTTCGGGCAAGGGTGCGTCTGAGCCTTCGATCACGGCGTCGATCTCGCTCACGTGGACGGTGTTCTCCACCCCGTAGCACACCGGCATGGCAGGGCAGGTCTCGACCACGATGCGCTTGGCCGTATCGCAAATGGCCCGGGTGTAGGCATTGCTGGCACCGAAGTTGAAGTGGCCATGCGCGTCCATTGGTGCCGTCTTGATGACGACCAGATCGACGCTAAGATGGCGCCGGTACAGCGCCGGCCCCTCGCCGAAGTTGAACGGCACGTAGCTCACGAGGCCCTGCTCGGCCTGCTTGCGGTCATACCCCGAGAAATGCCAGTTCTCGTTGATGAAGTGCCGTTGTTCGCGGTCGCACTCGATCACCTGCCGGGGCCTCAGACTCAGCGCGGCGCGGATGGTGACGCCCTCCAGCGATTGGCGCCTGGCGGCCAGCGCCTGGTCGAACAAATCAGGTTGCCCCAGCGCAAACCCGAACTCGATGCGGTCGCCGCTGCGCACGCTGGCGGCCACTTCGTCGGCGCTGCGCAATTTGCCTTGTCGTTGTTCCTGGGTTGTCATAGCAGTCTTGGTAGGCCAAATTCGCCGATCAGCGCGCGCTTCGCTCGCCCGACGCCTGTGCGCCGGCCGAGCCCCGACCGAAGGGCACGAGCATCGGCGTGCGCGCGCGCCAGTTCAGGTACTCGGGTCCCATCACCTTGAGCAGACCGCGCTCTTCGAAATGGACGCCGATCAGCACGTAGAGCGAGAACACGACCGAGAACACCAGGTGGCCGAGCGTCATCGTCGGCACCGACCAGAACGCGATCAGCAGGCCGAGCATCATCGGATGGCGCACGTACCGGTACACGAACAGGGTGCGAAAGGGCACATGCGTGTAGGTCTTGCGGACGAAGTTCAGATAGACCTGGCGCAGGCCGAACAGGTCGAAGTGATCGGTCAGGAAAGTGGCCAGGAAGATCAGCGCCCACCCGAAGCCGAACGCGCCCCACAGCAGGTAGCTTGCGCTCGCGGCCTCGACCTGCCACACCACGCCGGCCACCGGCTGCCACTGCCACATCGCGAATGCGAGCACCACAGCGGAAGCGAGCACGTAGGTGCTGCGCTCGACATGTGAAGGCACGATGCGCGTCCACCACGCCTTGAATCCCGCTCGCGCCATGACGCTGTGTTGCAGGCCGAACAGCGACAGCAGCGCGATGTCCCACGCCGCCGCTCCGATGCCGCCCGCGGGTGCGCCATGGCTGATGGTCTTGGCGACCACACCAGGGATGACGAAGTCGCCGACGAAGACGATGAACCACAGGAAGACGGCGAAGAAGAACAGGTAGCAGCCGAAGCCGTAGAGCAACGCGAAAAGACGCGACACGACTGTTTCTCCTCCAATCAAGTTCTGGGGCCGGCTCTGCGCAGCGTGGCGCGCAGTTCACCCCGATGCATGGAACCCCGGCAGACTCGCCAGTCGCGTCGATGTCGGGACCGGCTCCCGGACAAGGCGCCGGCCTCGAATGCCGCACTCACACGGCCATGAACACCGACTTCGTTTCGAGATAGGAATCCAGGGATGCCTTGCCCAGATCGCGTCCTATGCCGGACTGGCGGTAGCCACCGAACGGCATGGAGGGATCGAGCATGCTGTGGCAGTTCACCCAGACCGTGCCGGCCTTGATCTTCGGAATCAGTCGGTGCACCTTGGACAGGTTGTTCGACCAGATGCTCGCTCCCAGGCCGAACGTGGTGTCGTTGGCCCAGGCCGCCACCTGATCCAGGTCGTCATAGGGCATCGCGGTCAGAACCGGGCCGAAGATTTCCTCCTGCACCACGCGCATCTGCTGGTTGACATTGGTCAGCACGGTGGGCTGAACGTAGTAACCCTTGTCCTTGGCCCGTGCACCGCCGGCGACAACGCTGGCGCCCTGGCTGCGACCGATGTCGATGTAGTTGCAGACGCGGTCCATCTGCTCGCGCGAGACCAGCGGGCCCATCTGTGCCGAAGGATCCAGGCCGTGACCGAGGTGCATCGACGATGCGATCTGGGCCACGTCGGCCACCACACGGTCGAACATCTTCTTCTGGACGAACAGCCGCGAACCAGCGCAGCAGACCTGCCCGTGGTTGAAGAAGATTGCCTGCGCCGCACCGGCTGCGGCCGCGGCGGGGTCGCAATCGTCCAGCACGATGACGGGAGACTTCCCTCCGAGTTCGAGCGTGAAGCGTGTCATGTTGTCAACCGCTGCTTTGCCGATCAACTTGCCGACCTCGGTCGAGCCAGTGAAGCTCACCTTGTCGATCAGCGGGTGCGCGACCAATGGCGCACCCGCAGAAGGCCCGTCGCCCACGACGATGTTGACCACGCCCGCCGGAAAGCCGGCCTCGATGATCAGTTCGCCTAGCATCAGCGCAGTCAGCGGCGTCTGTTCGGCCGGTTTGAGCACCACCGTACAGCCTGCCGCCAGCGCGGGCGCCAGCTTCCAAACGGCGAGCAGCAACGGGAAATTCCAGGCCACGACCGCGGCAACCACACCCACCGCCTCGCGCCTCGTATAGGCCACGAACTCCATCTGGGGCGCAAACGACACCGAGGGCTCCAGCGTCGAGCCCTCGATCTTGGTCGCCCAGCCTGCCATGTAGCGCAAGGTGTCTGCAGCCAGGGCCACGTCCACAGCGCGCGCCATGGCCACGGACTTGCCGTTGTCAATCGACTCGACCTCGGCCAGTGCCTGCGCGTTGGCCTCGACCAGGTCGGCCAGCTTGAGCATCAGGCGCTGGCGCTCGGCCGGGCGCATCTTGGACCACGGCCCTTCATCGAAGGCGCGCCGCGCCGCCTTCACCGCCAAGTCGACGTCGGATGGCCCCGCCGCTGCGACTTTGCCGATCGAGCCTTCTGTGGCCGGATTGATCACGTCCAAGGTGGCGCCGGCTTGCGCATATTCCCATTTTCCGTCGATCAGAAGCTGAAAGCTTCCACGCCCAAGAAAGTTCGCCGCACGCTCGGAGATGAGGTGCTTGATGTCGGAAATGTCCATCGAAAAACTCCAATTGAATTCCACAAGTAGTCGACTTGCTGCGAGCCCGAGAGACCTGCCATCCGGTATCAGTCAGTGTGCGCAGATCCCTCTCTACGGCGGGTGGTGTAGGCGAGCAACACCAGTGCCAGACCCACCAGGCCCAGGTAGGGAAGAATCGCGCTCCAGGCCGAATTCGTTCCACCGACTGAGAACGGAAACCGTGCGACGTGTTGCCCCTTGTCACCCGCCATGACATAGCCGACGAACTTTCCCGGTCCGTCGAACTGATACTCGAACGTGACGCTGCCGGCCGGGTAGAGCTTGGGCGGCAGGTACAACACGGTGTCCACCTCGCGCGGTGGTTCGGTCGGAGAAGCACCGGTGTCACGCACGATACGCACCTGAATGGGCATGGTTCTCAGAACGTCGTCCACCGCGTCCATGGTCACCACGGTCTGC
>CAYPDO010000136.1:0-9375 GCA_964409495.1 uncultured Bordetella sp. | reverse complement strand
CATGACTAACTTACCTCAGAGATGTCCGCGCAACTGGAGAGAATTCGCGCCGTTTCGCTCCCGCATCGAAGGGAAGCGCTGGAGGTACCTACAAGCGCCAGGCCGCACCGTCTGAGTGCACTGCCCCGAGCCAGCGCGAGCCGCTCGTAGATCGCGCCTGGTGCCCACCATCTGACCGTCAGCGCGCATTGAATCGGGCTGTGAAGTGCCGTGCCTCGCGCTCGAAGATCTCAGGGAACTTGGCCTCGACCTTGGCCACCACGACGCGATTGATCCGGCTGGCGTTGAACATCTGCGGCACGTCAATCGTGCGCACAGGCACGATCTGCTCAGCGTGCTGCGTCCCCTTGTAGCGCGAGCGACTGGCCATCACGGTGCCAGGCACGCGCTCGAACACAGTCCGACCCCGGTTGCCCACGAACGCATCCTGCAACGGCTTCTTGGCACCACGCCGGATCTCCACAAAGAGTTGGCCCAGCGTGCCCGCCTTGGCCCGTCGCTTGGCCTGCGCCAGGGAGACGCTGCGCTCCACAAAGGCAATGACGTTGGCGCTCCGCCTCCGCCCGTCACCGCCTATCAGCTCTGCCCTCATGGTGTAGGTGCCACCCTTGTACGACGCACGCGAGACGCGCAAGCGCTGCCGCACGTAGGCACGCGACACGGCGTACTCACGTGTGATCTGCCGCGTCATCTCTGTGCGGGCTTGATCCATGGTCCTGTTCAACGCGCTGGCCAACGCACGCTGAGCGACATCGTCGCTCAGCCGAGCCAATGCCCGGGCCACATCTGGAAAGTTCTGCTTCAGGTTCAGCTGCATATGTTCCTCCTGCCCCCCCTCTCCCTGCACACAAAGGGGAGAGAGGGAAAGCGGGCGCGCGCGACACGCACCCGATACGCGTCCGTTACGCGTTAAGTCGTTGTGGTTACGTGCGTTACGCCGTTACGCCACACACACCCACACACCTATCCATCGCGGCGGCGATGCGCTTGCCTCGCGTGCACGCACACGCCCACGCCTGACCCGCCCGTAACGGCGTAACGCACGTAACCACAAGGACTTAGAGCGAAACAGCGGCGCAACAGCGGTGCAACAGGTCATGCCGCCTTCCCTTCAGCGTCGTCGTCAGACGCCGTGCGCCGCCCCATGAACACCCAGAGCTGGTGGTCAAAGGTCTTGACCGCATCCGCCGCCCAGGCCCCTTCGCTCACGCCTGCCATCGGCTGGCACCCGTGCGGAATGAAACAGCGCGTGCTCTTGCGCGCGGTATTGGCCTCCGCCAGGGCGATCACCTTGTAGGCCAGCCGCACGGGTGGAAACGTACCGTCCGGCCCGCGCTTGCGCGACTCGCTCACCCAGCGGTTCACCTCCGCGGTGAACTTCGATTGCGAGGGCGGCCAGCGCTCACCAGCCTTGTCGCACCACCAGCGGAAGGCCCGGTACAACTGCTCGGCGCTGCACACCTGGTGCGGCAGCTCGAGGAAGCCCTCGAGCCACTCATGAACGAAGCGCACGCTGGGGCGCCAGTTGGCCTCGATCAGCGCCCGCTTGGCCTCAGTGAACGGCGGCTTCGCGTGCGCATCGAAGTCGCCGATGTCGTACTGCTGCAGGAAGTCCAACCACTTGGCCAGGCCGCCGGCGGCCAGAAAGTCGCGCACCCGCTGGTAGAGCTCGACCGGCGCTTCCAGTGGCGTGTAGATCACCAGGTAGCGCCGGTCCCGATCCTCGAGCACCAGCGGCTCCGATTCGTTCGACAGGAACACCACATTCATGTGGTTGCTCTCCCATCGCACCGCGGCATACAGATCGCGGATCGCGAACTTGTCGCGCTGGGTCACGATCAGCTTGAGCCGGTTCTTGTTGTGGTACATCTCGGCGCGGCTCACCACCTCGTCGCCCACTGCGGCCATCTTGCGGCTCACCCAGCCGTTGTACTTGTCCTCGAGCTCGGTCTGCGTCACCGTGATGCCGTAGGCCCCGTACAGGTCGCGCCAGGCGTCGAAGTACAGGTTCTTGCCCGTGCCCTGGGCGCCGTGCATCACCACGGCCGTGGCCAACTTCGTGCCCAGCTGCTGCAGCGGCAGCGCCTGCCAGCACAGCAGCCAGTGCATCACCTCATCCACCGCGCCGGCCTTCGGCCGCCCCTCAGCGTCAACGATCCGCGTCTCACTGCACAGGTGTTGAAGCAGGTCCAGCATCGGCGCCACGTCGGCCCGCTCACACACCTGCGGCTGCAGGTCCAGGCCCGCCCACATGTTGATGCGCGGCGGCGCCACATCCTCGCCCGGCTCGAACACCAGGTCGACGGCATCCACCATGTCGCGGTACGGCCGCGACAGCCACAACCCCACCGCCGTCTTGCCGAAGGCCAGCCGCATGGCGGGCACCTTCACCAGCATCAGCTTCTCGCGGTCCCAGGCCGTGTCAGTGCCATACACCAGGGCAAAGCGCTCCGACAGCGCTTCTACCTGCGCCCACACCTCGGGCGGGATCTTCTTGCCCTTGCCATCGGTGCGCCCGCCGCCCTCTTCAGCCCCGCTGGCATCGTCGAATTCCTCCCCTGGCTGGTCAGCACCCTTCCCCTGCTCTGGCGCGCTGCGGCGCGCATTCCGGCCAGGGGAGTCGGGGGCTGGCGCCGGCGGCAGTTGCTTCTCAGCCCGTGGGGGCGGGGCCCGCCGCGGTGGTGGCGTCAGCTGCACACCCAGCACTTCGGCCAGCCACGTCATCGCGTCCACCGGCTTGGCTGCAGGCACGCCCACGCGGCTGCCCCACTCCATCACCAGGTCGACCGGGCTGCGCTTGCCTTTGCGCGCATCGCCCATGTCCTTGACGCCGAAGTCCACGATGCCGTCAGCCTGAATCGCCAGATCCTCCTGCAGATCTCGGCCCAGCACCTTGCTCGTGATGCGGTAGCCGCTGCGCCACGGCTTCGCGTCTGCAAACAGCCGGGGCACCCAGATCGGCAGCGAGGCCATCGCCGCATCGTTCACCCGCTTGAAGTCGTCGCCACCGCTCACTGCACCCACCGGCACAGGTGCGGGCGGCCTCATGCCTTGGGTGGGGGTGCGGGGTAAAGAGGCCGGCGGCGCAGGTGCGGGCGGCGCATCGGCCTCAGGCAGCGCCGCCGTGGCCAGCTTGGCCAGCGCCGCCGCCTGCTTCGCGTCAGCCTGGCGCTGCTGGCTCTCGGTCACCAGCTCGCGCAGGTAGGCCAGCACCGTGGGGTCGATCGGCTGCACCTCGGCCGGCGTGGCGGGCCAGCCCGCACCGGGCGGCAGCCCAGTGCAGGTGAAGTACTGCGCGTTGCAGTACACCTCGAGGCCGATCGCATCGTCCTTGAACGTTTTGGTCTCGCCCGCCACGATGATGTGCACGCCGCGGCCGCTGGGGCTCATCTCGGTGTAGCTGGCGCACATCTCCACCACCTGGCGGCACAGATCGGACGGCGCACCCTGCTCATCCACCGCGTGGTCAATGTCCACGCCAATCAGGCCATCGCCCGGCAGGAATGCGAAGCCGATGCCCGACCAGTCGGGGCGGCGCAGATAGGCCGCGATCGCCTCATCCAGCGGCACCAGCTGCGCGCGGTCAAGCTCGTGGCCCTGCGGCACCTGAGGCTGCGCATCGGTGGGCTTGCCGTCGCGTGGCTTGCCCTTCGGCCAGCCCCGCAGCTGGCCACATGCGTAGAACGGCACCTTCGGTGGCTTGGCCGCGCCTGGCCGGGGCATGAAGCGCCACAGCAACCACTGCCGCCGCTCGCGCATGGCCAGGGGCATGGCAGCGCGCAGCCGCTCTACCGACGCCCGGCGCTCAGCCAGCGCCGCCTCGCGCGATCGCGCCTGGTGGCCCTGCCAGCGCCCCGCCGGGCCTTCCGGCACGTTGTCGCCTTCGCTCATCGGGCGAGCCCCTGCCTGCGCAGGATGGCCTGCCGGCGCTCGTGCTCCTGCCGACAGTCGTCGTCGCAGTACACGGCCAGCGGCAGGCACTGCTCGCCACAACTGGCGCACACGCCCGGCTGCCGGCGATCAGCTGCGGCATCCCGCCGCTGTCGGAACAGCGCCGCGGCCAGGAACTGCTCGCTGCGCTGGGTGGCTTGATCGTCGGCGCTCAGCCGTTCGGTGGTGTCGCGGCCTTCGGCCAGGTCAGCACGATCGGGCAGGACCGGCCGCTCCCCGGCATTCCCGGGCACTCCCGGATATTCCCGGCCACTCCCGGATATTCCCGGAATCGCGCCGCCGCTCCCGGCCATTCCCGGACATTCCCGGCTATTCCCGGTCATTCCCGGGCACTCCCGGCCACTCCCGGCTTTTCCCGGCCGCTCCCGGATGTTCCCAGGCGCTGCAGCGCGTTGGCGAGCAACATGGCGTCATGCACTCGCTTGGCAATCACCGGCAGCAGGGCGGCCTCAATGAAGTCGCCCATGTCCACGCCGTCGATCTCACAGATCGCACGCAGCTGGGCGTGAATCTCTGGATCGAGCTTTGCTCTGACGTCCTTGCGGTCGATGCTCATGATGGTGTGCTGATGGAAACGGGCGCCGCGGCGCCCGGTGTGGTGGCGCGGGGATCAACCCGCGATGTGGAGACCCCGAATGACGACACCCGACCCGAACTTCTTGCACGGCCAGCTGCTGGCCACCCAGGCCATGGTGCTGGCGCTGGCCTGCATCACAACAGACCGCGAGGCCTGGCGGGTGGAGACGTTTCGCCGCCTCGAGCAGCTGCACGGCGCACTGCTGCCGCTGCCGGTGCCCGAGGCGCAGATCGCGGCCGTGCTGGCCGCGCAAGAGTGGGTGAGTGCCTGCACGGCAGCCGATCAGGTGGCCGCGCCGTGCGCGGGATAGGGCGGCCGCCCTGCCTGCAGTACGCTGGTGATACCACTCACCCAGCAGTGCCACAGGAGGGCGACCATGACCCTGCCGACCGTCAAGCACGGCCGAATCTTTCGAATCAAGGATGTTGGCATCCAACTCGTCACGTTCGATCCTTTGCCAGACGAACTGGCCGCCCGCGTTGCGATGTACCTTTGGCGCACGGAGGCGTCAGTTCGCAAATCGAAGGGGAAGGTGCTGACGGTGCACTGGCTTGGAGACGCCGACACTGCAGCAATGCTTCCACCGCTACAGCCTCAGCGGCGCTGAGCACCACCCTGCCGCGCCGGCCACGCCGGCCCAACAGCACCAAGGTGCACCCGTCGCCTGGGCCTTCAGTGAGAAAGGCCGGCGCCAGTTGGTCATGCCGCATGGCGCTCGCCACCGTCGGCCGCGAGCCCGGTCTTTGGCTGGGTCTCGGCCGGCTCAACGCCGTGCTCGCGCGCTAGTTGCAGCAGCTTCGTCCCAAGACCAAAGCGTGGCTCTTTGGTCGACCCACGCAGTAGATCGCTGATGGTCGACTGGCCGCACGACGCGCGCTCGGCGATCTGCGGCTGGCTCAGGCCGGCGCGCAGCAGCCCGGCCAGTAGGCATCTGAAATCAACGTCCATGCATCGCAGCATATCGGTTAACCGGTCGCCTATCAACCGGTTGACCGGTATCGGAATTCCGCACAGTCACGCCATGACTACCGATTTCGGCCGCCGAGTGAAGGCTGCGCGCAAGTACGCGAAGCTCACCCAGAAACAGCTAGCTGCCCGCGCGAGCATGTCTCAGAGCAACGTTTCGGAGCTAGAAACCATCGCCCATGAATCTGGGCGAACCATGCAGCTCGCCCTTGCTTGCGGCGTCAACGCACACTGGTTGGCAACAGGGGAAGGCGAGATGCTCGGCCCGCTACAGGCACTGGAAAGTAAACCAGCCTGGCCGCCTGTACAGCACGCAGGTGCGGGGGGCGGCGACCATTCCGGGGCCTCACTAGCTCAGCAGATGAGCCAGGTTCAACAAATGATCGATCCCCAAGAAGTTCAATGGGAGTTGATCTTGCAGTGCCCCTTGCCCGATCGCTTTACGCTCGCAATTCGCGACGATGCGATGACAGTGACCGACCCGCCCAGCATGCGCCCCGGCGACAGAGCTGTATTTCGCTCCGCATCATCGGCTACGCCTGGGCAGGTGGTCTTGATTGCCGATCGGCGCGGGAATGTCTACATCCGGCGGTACACCGAGCGTCATCCAGGTCGTTGGCTCGCTGTCGCCCGCAATGAAAGCTATGCGGATCTCGATTCAGGAACGGACGGGCTCCGCATCTTGGCAGTCCAGACCGGGGTTCTTTGGGACTAGCGCAGGTCACTGCAGCCGTGCCAACCGAACAAGCCTGATTTCGCGGCCTTCCGGCCGAACGATGCAGGTGGTGTAGCGAGAACGCCCCGCGACACCATAACGGGCGCCGACGCTGAACGTGCCGTCGTGGTTGTCGACGACCGACCACTGCCAGTATTCGCCCCATGCCGCATCTTGCGCTTCGGGCTGTTGTTGCTGGATGAAATCCCGACAGGCGCCTCTCAAGCCAGCTGTCGGGTCCGGGATGCGTGTCGCTTCCCGGCGCTGGTCTCGCGCGTTGCACGCGTACACAGCGAAGCCCACGGCCAGCGCCAACAGAAGAAGCTTGCCCATCCGATCCCCCACGTAGCCATACGTGCACACGCCAGATTCTGCGTGGCTTTCAGTATCGGTTTACCGGTTGACAGTCTCGCCCGGAATTCCGATACTGATGGCGCCTTGCACCGATATTTCACCGAAAGGGATCACCATGCGATCGGCTACCGACATACCCGAGAACCCCACTTTGCTGAGCCCGCCCTTTTTCGCCAAGGGTTGTGCCACGCCGACGTCGCCGTTTGTTCCCGAGCGTGATGCACCATTGTTCGCGCGGTGCCACCCGTCCAGGCGGCCGCTCTTGGCGCTGGCCACAGCTACCGCCATCGCCTGGCTGTTCGTGCTGTCTCACGTCCTGCCGTTGCGCGGGTGTGGCGCATGAGCCCGGTCGAACGCGATCAAGGCCCGCAGCCGGTCATGTTTCCGGCTCCGATCGCAGCACCCCACCCCACCGTCGCCGCACCCAAGTGCGTGGACTGCCAGCACCATCAGCAGGGCCCGGCTGGGCACAACAGCCGCGCGCATCTGTGCGGCCATCCGGTGGTGCCGCGCAGCCTGGTCACGGGCACCCCTGCGCAGCTCTGCTGCGACATGCGCAACGACGGCCCGGCGGGTTACACGCCCGCGCCGGGCGCCGTGTCGCAGCTCTGCGGCGCCGAGGGCCGGCTGTTTGCCGCCCTGCCGAGCAAGGAGTTCGCGTTCCTGACAGGCGAAGCGCAGCCGTTACAGCTCGAGGGAGACGACCGGCGCTACAGCGTGGAGGTCGATCCTGAGAAGGTCGACGCATCGCTGGCCCGCGGCCTGGTGGACCCTGAGAAGGTCGACGTATTGCTGGCCCGCTTCCTGGTGGAAGCAGCGGAACACCAGCTCGCGCAGGCGCGCTTGCACAAGTTGGTCACACCGGACCGTGAGCCCGCTGTCCTGCCTGTGCACCCCAGCCGTCAGCAGCCGAGTGGGCCGGATTGCGCCGACTGCACGCACTCGTACCTCGACGACATCGGGCGCCGTCATTGCGATCACCACAGCCTGCCGGTGCAGCAACCACTCACGCGCTCGGTGATGTATGCCTCCAGGCTGCGGCAGCCTGGCCCGCGGGGCAGCCGCGAGCGCTGCGGGCCCTCTGCTGCGTGGTTCAGCCAGCGGCAAGACAAGGTGCCGCTGTGCGCCGATTGCCAGCACAGCGGACAGGATCTTGTTGCCTACCCCGACGGCAAGATGGTATGCAGCCACCCCAGCGTCGAGCGCGCACCGGTCAGCGGCATCGCGATGCGCTGCGACCACGCCCGCGGTCGTTCAGTCCACTGCGGGGAGGTCGGGCGGCTGTTCGAGCCACGCGTCAGCGAGGCGGTCGGCGGCCTCGGTGATTGACCTCGTCATGGTGTCAGCGAGGTACTGCATGGCCGATGCCCGCACGTATGCGGCCACCAGCTCGGGGTGCTTCTCGGCATACCCGTCGCCGAAGTCTTCGTTGATGTACCGGCGCGCCCGTGCGCCCCAGGTGCCGACCGACATCGCTGCATCGCGCAGCGCAATCTCGCCCGGCGATTCGTGTCTTCCCATGGGCTCCCCTTTCGTGACTGGTGGTTGGTGGAACTTCCATCGTGCCATGTCTGCGGGTGCCCGCCCATTCCGTGAGGTATCCCATGCCCGCTGATCTGCCGATCCCCGCACCTACGCTCTGGTACGCCCTGGTGCCCACTGACCAGCCCGTGCTGCGCGTCGGCACCATGGCCTTGCGCAACATCGAGCGCGGCACCTGGAGCCTGTATCAGCCCGGCGTGGCCGCCATGCCCTCGCACGTGGTCGACGATCACGGCCAGCTGGTGCCGCTGGGCCCCGAGCTGGAGCACGCCGCGTGGGCCACCTGGGCCTGCAGCGAGGATTTCGAGGCCGCGGGCACCGCCTGGTGGGAAGACCGCATGGCCGAGGCCAGGGCCGAGAGCATCCGCCAAGGGGCCGCCCGCGCCACCCGCGCACTGCTGCGCCCGGCGCCCGTGCAGGCTGAGCTGGTGCTGGCCCCTGAGGACTACCCCAGCTGCGCTGCCGCCATCACCATTGGTGGCGATGAGCGCATGCGCGATGCCGCCGCTCACACGCCGCAGTATCAGGTGAGCTGCGACCACCAGAGCATCACGCTCACGCACGCCCAGCTGTGTGCCCTGGTGGTGGCCGCGCACAAGCTGATCGGCAGCGTCCACCGCCCTCGCGAGGCTTGCCTGCAATGAGCCGCGCCACCAGCCGCGCCGTGCGCACCCTGTTCGCCGCCCTGCTGCTGTCCACCGCCGTGGCCCTGCTCGCTGCCTGTGGCGGCGGTGACCCCGAGCCCGAGAAGCAGATCGGCCCGCCCGACTGCCAGCACCACCCGGAGCAATGCGCATGAGCATCAACCTCGATCACGCCATGGCGCCCACGCCCGAGCTGCCCGACCAGGCGGCCAAGAGCGGGCCTGAGCTGGTGCCCATGTGGCCCGAGCTGCAGGCGCCCGGCCGCTGGGCCATGGCCTACGGTGGCGCGATCGTGGCCGCACTGCTGGCATCGCATGCCTACGCGCGAGGCTGGCTGTGATGCGGCCGCCGCTGGACACTGCTGCCGGCCCCTACGGCCAGCGTGGCAGCCCGCTGCAGGCCCTGGCCCAGGCGGCCGCGCATGCCCACACCACCGCCCGGCTGGAATATGCCCGCGGCTGGCGCTGGGGCGTGGTGTGCGGCCTGTGCTGCGGCGTGTGCACCACCGGCGCTGCCGTGTGGCTGTGGGGCGTGATCGAGGCCGCGCTGCGGTGCCCGGCATGCTGACGCTCGAGCGCCGGCCCGCCCGTGGCGCCCACGTGGCCACGCCCTGGGTGCACACGGTG